>CALHBU010000357.1 GCA_937930655.1 uncultured Acidimicrobiales bacterium
GCTGTTCTCGGTCGGCACCACCTCCCAGGTGTAGCCGTCGGGACTCAACACCAGCTCGAGGACGCCGCGGGTATCGGAGGCTCGGACCACTGACCCCGGTAGTGGCTCACCGAACGCGGTGAAGGGGGCACCACCGATCCCGATGGTGAAGTTTGCGATGCCGGCGGGATCGGGTTGACCATCGGGGTTTAACCTGTCGAAACGCTCGTAGTGGTGGGAGTGCCCGACTAGGAGAATGTCGGCGCCGTTGTCGAAGAGCAGTTGGTAGAAGGCGCCGAGTCGGGGGATGCCGTTGTAGTTCAGCGACGAAGTGAAGCGGGGCTCGTGCATGAAGGCCAGGATGCACTCGGATTGGTCAGCGGCCAGGGTCTCAGCCAGCCACTGGTACTGCGGAGAGTCCGGTCCGCACCCCCCGATCTGGTCACAGTTGGAGTTCAGGCCGACAACCAGCCAACCCCCGGTCTGGAAGCTCAGCCAACCTTCATCGGGAGCTCCAGCGGCAGCGCCCAGACGGTCGAAGAACGGGTCGGCCGAGCCGGTGTTGTAGTCGTTGTCGCCGGGGACTGCCTTCAGACGGTCGAGATCGTCGTCGTAGAGCGGGCCGAAGCAGTTCTCGAAGTCTTCAGCTGAACCGTCGGGATACGCGGTATCGCCAACCATGAGGAGCTCGGCGGCAGGGTTGGCGTCGACTACCGCTGCGACCTCGGCGTCGGCCCCCCGACAGTCGGTGGCATCACCGAGCGCAAGCACCGTGGCAGGCTCGATGGCGGCCAGTGTGACAGCCGGAGTTTCATCGGGCCTGTCGGGTCGACCGGCAGGATCGACGAGCGTTGAACACGCCGCTGTGGTCAACATCAGAAGTGATGTGACGCCGGCTGTCGCCCTGGCAGTTCGATGGACCATCCCGGCGCAGGCTACCTTCTGGCCTTCAGCTCAATCAGCCACCCCTCCAGGAGCAACAAAATCATGGGTGAATTCGTCAACATTGAAGCCACTGACCACGACGGGGTGGTGATCATCAAGCTCGACCGCCCCAAGGCCAATGCCCTCAACGCCCAGGTCGGCAACGAGCTGATCGAGGCCGCAACCGAGATCGAAGGTCGGAGTGACATCCGGGCTGTCGTTCTGACCGGGGTCGATAAGTTCTTCGCCGCCGGTGCCGACATCGCCGCCTTCCCGGTCAACGAAGGTCACCGTGATCCCAGTGGAATGGTTGACGCTCTGAACGACGCCAACTTCAAACTTGAGAACCTCCCCCAGATCACTATCTCGGCTGTTCGTGGCTTCGCCCTCGGTGGTGGCTGCGAGCTGTCGATGGCAACCGACTTCCGAGTCTGCGGTGAGAGCGCCAACTTCGGTCAGCCCGAGATTCTGTTGGGCATCATCCCGGGCGCTGGTGGCACGCAACGTCTCACCCGTCTGGTTGGCGTCACCAAAGCCAAGGAGCTGGGCTACACCGGCCGGATGGTGAAGGCCGACGAAGCGCTCGAGATCGGTCTTGTCTCGGCTGTCTTCCCCGACGACGAAGTCCTCGACAAGGCGGTCGAGATGGCCGCTCAGTACGCCAAGGGGCCGGCGGCATTGTCGAATGTGAAGAAGGCCATCCAGGACGGTCTGCATGTCTCGATCGAAGAAGCGATCGCTATCGAGAAGCGGGAGTTCGTTGCGTCATTCCAGACCGACGATGCGGTGATTGGTATCAAGAGCTTCCTCGAGCACGGTCCGGGCAAGGCCGAATTCACCGGCAACTGATGGTCCCCTACCCGCCGCCCGACGAGGTGGGGGAGATTCTCATCACCGCGGCCGAGATCGAGCAGCGGGTGGCCGAGCTAGGCCGGGAAATCGCTCACGATTGCGCCGACCAGGTTCCACTCCTGGTCGGGATCCTGAAAGGCAGCGTGTTGTTTGCGGCCGATCTGATGCGGGCCATTGGCGGCCCGGTCGAGATCGACTTCATGGCCGTGTCGTCCTATGGCGATGCCACCGAGTCCAGTGGTGTTGTGCGGATTGTGAAAGATCTCGACGAGCCAGTCGCGGGCCGACACGTCATTCTGGTCGAGGACATCATCGACTCCGGTCTGACCATGACCTATCTGCTCGAACACATCAACGCCCAGGGGCCGGCTTCAGTCCGCACCTGTTCGCTCTTGGCTAGAGAGGGTCAGCAGGCGCCGGAGGTGCAGCTCGACTATCTGGGTTTCGAGATTCCGCCGGCCTTCGTGATCGGTTACGGGCTCGACGTTGCTCAGCGCTACCGGAATCTCCCGTTCATTGCGGTGTACACGGGCGAGTAGTCGGTAGAAGAGCCGTGGGCATCACCCTCTGTGACCGATTCCCCTAAAAGCCGGGTGGTTTAGTCGGGAATAGACCTCTAAGGTCTTCAGTCCACCAAGAAGGACCAGAGAAAGAGGGCTGAACCATGGCAACCGACGGTTGGGGTTTCGAGACACGACAAATCCACAGTGGGCAGGAGCCGGATTCGGCCACCGGTTCGCGGGCGGTACCGATCTATCAGACCACCGCCTATCAGTTCCGCGATTCGGCCCACGCCGCCAACCTGTTTGCCCTCGGTGAGCCCGGCAACATCTACACCCGGATCATGAACCCCACCCAGGGTGTTCTCGAGACCCGTCTGGCAGCCCTCGAGAATGGGCTCGCCGAGACCGCAGCCGGCGTTCCCGGTGCGCTGGTGGTGGCCTCTGGTCAGGCCGCTGAGACGCTGGCCATTTTGAACATCGCCGAGGCTGGCGATCACCTCGTTGCGGGGGCTGCGCTGTATGGCGGCACCTACAACCTGCTCCACTACACCCTGCCCAAGTTCGGCATCGAGACCACGTTCGTCGACGACATTGACGACATCGATGCTTGGCGGGCCGCGGTGAAGCCCAACACCAAGCTGTTCTACGGTGAGTCCATCGGCAACCCGATGAACAACGTGCTCGATATCGAAGGTGTCGCTGGCGCTGCCCACGAGGCCGGCGTTCCGTTGATCATCGACAACACGGTGGCCAGCCCCTACCTGGTCCGGCCGCTCGAGTGGGGCGCAGACATCGTCGTTCACTCCGCCACCAAGTTCCTCGGCGGGCACGGCACGTCCATTGCGGGAGCGATCGTCGATGGCGGTTCCTTCGAGTTCAGCGACGCCGAGAAGTACCCGAACTTCAACGAGCCCGACCCCAGCTACCACGGCCTCCAGTACTGGCCAATGCTTGGCGCTGGTTCGTACATCGCCAAGGCCCGGGTGCAGTTGCTTCGCGATCTTGGCCCTTCGGTCAGCCCATTCAACGCCTTCCAGATTCTCCAGGGAGTCGAGACGCTGTCGCTGCGCATGGAGCGCCATGTTGACAATGCCCAGGCCGTCGCCGAGTGGCTCGATGCCCACGACGAGGTCGAGTCGGTCAACTACGCCGGGCTTTCCAGCTCGCCGTGGGCCGCCAATGCCGAGAAGTACACCCGCGGTCTTGGTGCTGGCTCGGTGCCGTCTTTTGTGATCAAGGGAGGCCGTGAGGCCGGCGAGCGGTTCGTGAATGCCCTCGAACTCCACAGCCATGTGGCCAACATCGGCGATGTCCGCTCGTTGGTCATCCATCCTGGCTCCACCACCCATTCCCAGCTCACGCCAGAAGAGCAGGCCGCAACCGGTGTGCATCCTGGGTTGGTTCGTCTCAGCGTTGGTCTCGAGTCCCTCGACGACATCATCGAAGACTTGGCGCTCGGTTTCCGGGCCGCCAAGGGAGCCTGAGGGCTGGCGTAGGAGGCGGGTCGGGCCTGACTACAGTTGGGCCCGACCTACCCCACCACTACCAACAACGCGGAGAGTCACGTGCCTGCATGCCCTGAAGTCGATGGATCGAGCCCTCAACAGCGAGCCTTCGACGGTGAGTTTCCGATGTGTATCGATCCGGCCAAGCGCTACACCGCCGAGATGGTCACCAGCATGGGAACGCTCGTGATTGCCCTCGACCCCGCTGCCGCTCCCAAGACGGTCAACAACTTCGTCTGCCTGGCCCGCTACCACTACTACGACGGTCTCACTTTCCACCGTGTCATTCAGGGCTTCGTGCTTCAGGGCGGCTGCCCCGAGGGCTCCGGTCGCGGTGGCCCCGGCTATAAGTTCGCCGACGAGTTGCCCGCCGCCGGTCGCTATGAGATCGGCTCGCTGGCCATGGCCAACGCCGGGCCAAACACCAACGGCAGCCAGTTCTTCGTGATCTCCGGCCCCAGCGGTGTCGGCCTTCCGCCCCAGTACTCACTGTTCGGCAAGGTTGTCAGCGGCGTCGAGCATGTCGCCGAGATGGAAAAGGTTGCCACCGGCGGCGGCGACAAGCCGGTGGTCGACATGGTGATCGAGTCGGTCACCATCACCGAACACGACGACTGATCTTCGGTAGCTACCGGAACCACAGGACTGAGCCGGAGAGACCCATGAACGACATCCTCGATGTCGACCTTCTCCGATTCGAGCACGGTGATGCCTCGGCACGCCGAGCTGTTGTCGACGGAGTCATGCAGTCGCTCCGCAACGGCTTTGTCTACACAACCTCTGATCTGAGCGAAGAGCTGCTCGATGAGGCCTACGGGCTTCTCGAGCAGTTCTTCTCCCTTCCGGCCGAGGTGAAGCAGGAGGCATCGGCCCCCGGCACTCATGGACAGACCGGCTACACCGGCCTACTGGTCGAGACCGCAGCTATCAGCGATGTGCCGGACTGGAAAGAGATGCTCAACTGGGGATCGGAGATCCCCGAAGGGCATCCACTGCAACGGAAGTATCCGAGCCGCTATCCACGACGAGTGTTGCCCGAAGCCCAGGTGCCGGGCATCACCGATGTTCTGGTGGCCTTCCACGATGGTGTGCTCGACATCCAACGACGATTCCTTCGGATCATTGCCGTCGGCATTGGCTGTCACGAGACGTTCTTCGACACCATGCTCACCGACGGGACCACGCTCACTCGGGCCATCCACTATCCGGCGATGGAAGCCGCCCCCGACAGCCAGCACGTGTGGGCCGCCGAGCATGCCGACATCAATCTCATCACCGCGCTGCCCCGAGCCTCAGCCCGCGGTCTTCAGGTGAAGGTCGGCGGTTCTGAATCCGGCGAGCCACGCTGGATCGACGCGGTCCCACCGGACAGAAGCGTCATCATCAACACCGGTATCATGCTCGAGCACTTGACTAACGGTCTGATACCGAGCGGAGTCCATCAAGTGGTGGCCGATTCGGCCCAGAGCGGCGACCGCTACTCGGTGGTGCAGTTCGCCCACCCCACCCCGTGGACCATTCTTCAGCCGGTGCAAAGCTGTATCAGCACCGACAATCCGCAACGCTTCGCCCCCATTGAGGCCGGCGATCGCCTTGACGAAGTCATCTACCAAATCAACCTGGTGGAGGACGCCCGCCGCCTCGACTGACGGGCACTGATCGCACTTCTCATGTCAGACTGCTCCTATGAGGGAATCTCGGAGTAGTCGTCGGGACAGTCGTCGCTTGGTTACATCGGTCGGAGTGCTGCTAGCGCTTTGCGCTTCGGTATTGGTTGGAACCTCGGTGGCGGTCAGTGCCGATAGGGGTGGGGTGAGCGAGGTCCTGGTGCTCGACGAGCCGGACTATGGACCATTGCTAGTGTCCCGTGACCTGTCGACCATGGTGCTGGTCACCGAGTACGGGGCGGCCTATTCGCTAGTCGACTTAGAAACCGGCAGCCGTGCCGATCTGATGGTTCCCACCGCCGGTGTGGTCAAGGGCTTTCCGGCCATCTCCTCCGATGGTGAGAAGCTGGCCGTCGTTGCCTCCTGGGAAGGGATCGAGGCCGGCGATGCCGACGGTGGCTTCGACGACGGTTTCCTCTTGGACACCAACACGAGCGATGTGACGCTGTTGACAGGAACAGCTCCTGACTCGGCCAACTACGTCGTAAGTGTGAGCGGAGATGCTTCGAAGGCGGTGTTGGTTTCGTACCCGGTCTTCGACGGACCATTTCCTTCGTTCTCGCTGTGGGACGGCGGCGCGCTCACCCCGCTCACCCTGCCCGACAGCCTCGACTACAACACCGTGACCTTGTCGGCCGACGGGTCGACATTGCTTTACAGCCGATATCTGGGGTCCAGTCCAGTTCTGATCGCCAGGGATCTCGGTACCGGCGATGAGCATGCCGTCTCCGGCGGTTTCGGCTACGGCTACGGCATGTCGGATGACGGCTCGACGGTGGCTTGGCTTGGAGGCGACGGACCCTCTGGCGAGTTCGGTGAGCAGATGGGCCGAGTCAGCGTGTGGTCCACCGACGGGATCGAGGTCGAGACCTACCCCATCGACCGGTCGGTTGATGGCGGACCCGTCATGCTCTCCGGCGACGGTGCCACGGTGAGCGGAACCAGCTATACCGTGCTCGATCACGAGACCTACGAAACCGAGATCACGCTGTGGCAGCTCGATGTGGCGTCGGGCCAGGTCGAGACCCTGTACACCAACACTGCGACCGACGGTGGGGGAGGCATGTACCTACTGGGGGTCAACAATGACGGCAGCGAGATTCTCTTCCAGCGAAGCGGGCATGTCACTAGCACCGAGCCCTTCGCTATCGATAGCGAGTACGGCGGCCAATACAGCACCCAGGTCCTGCGTTGGTCGGCCGATGGCTCGCCGGGGCCAGGCCAGACTGCTGAGTCGGCTATTCACCCGGCGCTAGCCGATCAGCTCGGCCGGCTCTACCAGGCCTACTTCGGACGGGCCCCCGACAGCGGAGGCCTCACCTTCTGGCTTGAAGAGCGAGCTCAGGGTCGGTCATTGGCCGATGTGAGTCAGGCCTTTGCGTCGTCGCCTGAGTTTGTTGACAGCTATGGCGATCTCGACGATGAGGCGTTCGTCGAGCTGGTCTATCAGAACGTTCTGGATCGGGCCGCCGACAGCGCCGGCTTGGCCTATTGGACCGAGCAGCTGGCAAATGGCGCCAGCCGAGGTTGGGTGATGATTGGGTTCAGCGAGTCGCCTGAGTACGTGGCGGCTACCGGCACCTCCGACCCGATGTCGCCGACCGAAGCTGCCATCCGGCGGATGTACTGGGTGTTCCTTGGGCGAGAAGCATCGGATGCCGATGTTGCCTACTGGTCCGGTCAGGTCGAGGGTGGTGCGTCCTTCGCTCGAATGGCCGATGTCATGGCGACTACCGCGGAGTATGACGACCGTTGGGGTCAGTGGGAGTTCTACGACGTGTTTGAGCTCGCCATCCCGGCCATGCTCGGTCGCTTTCCAACCGAAGCCGACTACCAACGGTGGTGGCCCGGGCTCGAGAGTGGCCAGCTGACCGTTCCGCAATTTCTCCTGGCGTTAGTTGACGAGCCCGAGGTCATCGCGGCAACCGGCACCACCCCGACAGGAGGCTGAGGGCGCTCAGCTGCTACACAGGGCGGACTATCTGCACGAGCATCGAGGTTGTCACTCTCATGACTGAAAAGACGTTCACCAAGGAAGAACTACTGGAGCGCTTGACCAGCGAGCAGTTTCAGGTGACCCAGCACGCCGGAACCGAACGGCCGTTCACCGGTGAACATTGGGACCTGTGGGACGACGGTACCTACGCCTGCGTTGTCTGCGAGACACCCCTATTCGAGTCCGGCACCAAGTTCGATGCCCACTGTGGTTGGCCCAGCTTTTACCAAGCACTGAGCGAAGACGTCGTCGAGGAGCATCGCGATGTCAGCCTCGGCATGGTTCGCACCGAGGTTGTCTGCAAGGGCTGCGGCGCCCATCTTGGGCACGTGTTCCCCGATGGTCCTGCGCCTACTGGCCTTCGCTATTGCATGAACTCAGCCAGCATGGTCTTTTCGGCAAGCGGCGATGACACCGGTGCTGGTGAGCAGCCGAGCGAGAGCTAAGAGAGCTCGCCGACCACGAAGTCGATGCACGAGGTGAGAGCCTGAACATCGGCCGGGTCAATGGCGGGGAACATGGCAATCCGGAGTTGGTTGCGGCCAAGCTTGCGGTAGGACTCGGTATCGACGATCCCGTTGGCCCGAAGTACGGCGGCAACGGTGTTGGCATCGACCGAGTCGTCGAGGTCGATGGTGCCGATGACGTTGCTGCGTTGGGCGGCATCGGTCACGAATGGTGTGGCAAAGCTGGACTGGTTGGCCCAGCCATAAAGGGTGGCGGCCGACTGGGCACTGCGGCCAGCCGAGAAGTCGAGACCGCCGTTGGCGTTCATCCACTCCAGTTGATGAACCATCAAGAAGACCGTGGCCAGCGCGGGCGTGTTGTAGGTCTGGTTCTTGGTGGAGTTATCGAGAGCGGTATTCATGCTGAGACCGGTCGGTATCCAGCGAGGTCCGGCATCGAGCGCCTTGACCCGTTCGATGGCGGCCGGGGAACAGCAGGCGATCCAGAGCCCGCCGTCGGATGCGAACGCCTTCTGCGGTGCGAAGTAGTAGCAGTCGACTTCCGATGGCTCCCAATGAAGAGCGCCAGCACCGGAGGTGGCGTCGACCGCGACCAGCGCCGAGGCATCGGCACCGTCGGGACGAGCAATGTTCATGGCCACGCCGGTCGAGGTCTCGTTGTGGGTCAGCGCATAGAAATCGACGGCGTCGCTGGCGACCGCCTGAGGGTGAGTGCCTGGCACTGATTCGATCACTTCGGGGTCACCGAGGAAGGGGGCGGCATCGCTAGCGGCCGCGAACTTCGAGGAGAACTCGCCGAACACCAGGTGTTGGGAGCGGGCATCGATCAGACCAAAGGTGGCGACGTCCCAGAACAGGGTGGAGCCGCCGTTGCCCAGCACAACCTCCCACCCATCGGGAAGTGAGAACAGATCGGACACGCCGGTGCGGAGTCGTCCAACCATGTCTTTGACCGTGTTCTGCCGATGTGAGGTTCCGAGATAGGTCGGAGCCGCTTCGGCGAGCGCGGCTACTGCCTCGGTCCGGACCTTCGACGGACCGGCCCCAAATCGCCCATCGGCGGGCAACAGGGCGGATGGAATCGAAATATTGGGAGTGGTTTGGCTCACGGTTTGACAGGATGTCACTCCGAACCGTTCT
>CALHBU010000358.1 GCA_937930655.1 uncultured Acidimicrobiales bacterium
AGGACGAGGACCATGCCGGCGATCAGAGCGAGTCGATCGACAGGAGACTTCGGCCGTTGGATCAGCGCCCAGATGAATAGGCCGACGAGGGCTAGTGAGATGAACACCACGCTCAATCCCATAAGCGAGAAGATCAGTGCATTGCCCGCCTCCTCGGTGTTGAAGTGGGAGGGACGGCCTCGCCATTGCTGACCGGCGATCAGGAGCATTTCGGTGGTTGAGAAGAAGGCCATGGTGCCAGCCAGTCCCCAGGCCAGCCGCCGTCGATGCGGTAGTCGGTCAAGAACCCAACCGAACGACCAGAGGATGAGGGCAAACGAGAACGAGAAGACGATCGGCTTCCGCCACGAGACCGAGCCGGCCCACGCTTGGTCGTCGGCGAAGAACACCGCCGTATGCAGAACGGCCGACAGAAGCCAGAAGGCACCAACCTTGGCCACCATGCGGGACGGGCCGCGGCGGGGGAGTAGATCGGAACGGAGATCGAACAGTGCGGTCAGCAGCGATGAGGTCGGAAGCGCTGCGGTCGTAAGTGCTGTGGTCGGAGGAGCCATGTCTTCACGGTAAAGACCGACGGTCGAACGGTCGTCACCCGCAGGGGGGCTTGGCCTTCACCCTCGAGGGTGATGCTGGGCCACTGCCTTGGCCTCGGCGGGCGGTGTGGCGGACAGCCGCCTAGGTTCGGTCCATGAGCGAGATTGACGTTGATGTGAGTGGCCGTCTGGCAGGACGGGTGGCCTTGGTGATCGGTGGCGGACAAACCCCGGGCGAGACCATCGGTAATGGCCGGGCCACTGCTGTCCTGTTGGCCCGGGCCGGTGCCTCGATCGTGGTGGCTGACCGACACTGTGATGCTGCCCAGGAGACGGTCGATCAGATCACCGCCGAAGGCGGAGCGGCCTCGGCGGCAGAGTTGGAGGTGACCGACGACGATCAACATCGGGCGCTCGTCGAAGGCATCGTCGAAAGCCATGGTCGTCTCGACATGTTGCACAACAACGTCGGGGTCAGCATCGCCGGTGGGGATGCTGACGCTCTCGATCTCGATCCGGAGACCTTCGATCGTCTGTGGCAGATCAACCTGAAGGGAGCGTGGATGGCGGCCCGCCATGCCATCCCGGTCATGCGGGAGCAGGGTTCGGGGTCGGTGGTCAATATTTCGTCGATGGCGGCCCGAATGGCCTACCCACTGGTCGGCTACAAGACCACGAAGGTCGCCATGCTGGGATTGACCGAGAACCTGGCGATCACCAACGCCCGCTACGGCGTGCGGGTCAATGTGATTCTTCCCGGTCTTATGAATACCCCGATGGCTATTGAGGCTCGAGTGGGCCAAGGGACTCCAAGAGACGAAGTGGTCTCGGGCCGAGACCGTCAGGTGCCGCTGGGTCGAAAGATGGGATCGGCCTGGGACGTCGCCCACGCATCTCTCTTCCTCCACAGCGACGAAGCCCGATTCATCACCGGCGTTTCCCTACCCGTCGACGGTGGCCGCGGCCTTGTTTGACCGGCTTCACTATGGGGTCAAGCGAACAATCGAGGGGATCTTCTCGTCGCTTCCCTCTCGCCTTTCTCGCCGTTAGGTTCGCATAATGTCTGACGCCGCTACCCCAGCCGATCTGAATCTGTTCGACGTGATGTACAACTGCCGGGCCATGCGCCGGCTCGACACTAGAGAGGTCCCTGAAGCTGACCTGCTCAAGATGGTGGACGCGGCCAACCAAGCGGCTAGTGGCGGCAACCAACAGCGGGGTCGGTGGCTGATCGTTCGCGATCCAGCCCAGAAGAAGGCCATCGCCGACCTGAATTTCGAGGTGAGCCGAGATTTCGTGCAAGCCCGAATCGATCGTGGTGAGGAACTGCCGCACCACGACAAGAGCACCCGAGCCAGGATGCTCGATGCCGTGCTCTATCTGGCCGAGCACATGCACACCTATCCGGCCCTGATCGTGGCTTGTCTGGAGTTCGACGAACGGCCTGACGATCTGGCGGCTTCCGCCGGTTCGATCTGGCCCGGGGTGCAGAACCTCCTGCTAGCCGCTCGAGCGTTGGGAATCGGGGCGGTGCCAACGACCTATGCCATCAACAAGCGGGCAGAGTTCGAGTCGATCCTCGATCTTCCTGAGACGATTGCGGCCTACGCCCTTGTTCCCGTCGGCTACCCGCTCGGCAACTTCGGATCAGTCACCAGGCGACCGGTTGAAGAGATTGTTCGCTTCGATCGCTGGAGCTGAGCGCCTGCGGCTGGCCAGAAACCGTGCTGTGACCGATGCCTCGGTCCAACTCGTGGCGCAACCGGGTTCTCTGTGGGAGGGTGTTTGTGAACAACTTCACAAGCACCTGGGGATCTCATGCTCACTTCTGTCCATGTCGCCAAGGTCGGACCAACGGGGCCGCTCTTTCGGCCCCCGAAGGCCGGCTCCGTACCCGGGCTCCTCAATGCCGATGCCGGTATGGCGTCACCTCTCGGGCCCGGCCTGATCCCGAGATTAGATCCGACCCGGGTCGCCATGGTCGCCTTCTGGGAGGCCGAGGAACACCTCGACCAGTTTCTCGAGACGCACCCGACAGGTAAGAAGGTCGCCAATGGTTGGCAGGCTCGGTTGGAGCCTCTGCGGGCCCATGGAGAATGGCCCGGACTGCCGGCCGATCTCCGGCGGACCAGAACGGTCGAGACCGATGGCCCGGTTGTGGTCACCACGCTGGGCAAGTTGAAGATGACCCAGGCCTACCGGTTCTTCAAGACAAGCGCACTGGCCGAGAGCGGTCTCGAAGGGTCCGACGGTCTCATCTGGGCTACCGGCTTCGGCTCTCCGCCGTTCGTCGCCACGTTGTCAGTCTGGGAATCGGCTCAAGCGGCGTATGACTACGCCTATACCGCAGCTCGACCCCAGCATGATCAAGCCATCGGTGTGGACCGGGCGAAGGGGTTTCATCACATGAATGCCTTTATCCGATACCGGCCGTTGGCAGTGAGTGGCTCATTGACTGAGGGTCGGAACCCGATTCCGGACATGGCAATCGTCTAACCGAGTGATGCTGTCTAGAACGAGGCAGCTGCGATTTTCCGCTGGTTCAGTCCCAGTACCGTGAGGACGAGCCCGATAACTCCTAGTCCGAGGCCAACCAGCGATCCGACCACGATGAACAAGATGGCCTTGGTGAGGTCCGAAGCAAAGTTCTGGGCGAACGCGGTGGTGCCCCCCGGGCCATTCGTTACCAGATAGCTCCCGGTCTCGGAGATGGTGACCTTGCCGACCGAATAGCCACGACGGCCGCCGTAGTTGTAGTTGGAGTCCACCAGACTGCCCGAGATCCGAACTGTCTGATCGTCCGGTCCGAGAATCTCAACCGGTGCTGCTCCCGACCCTTCGGCGAACACCGTCCAGGTGCCGGCCTGCAACTCGACTACTTCCTGATTGCCGGTAGCTCGGGGGAAGTCGCCGACATCGGGCATGGCAGTCAAACCAGCGACCAGCAGCCCAACGCCGAGAACGAGAGCGACGGCGAGGACGATGAGGCCGTTGCGAAGCGTCTGCTTCTGTTTTGGTTGGTTCTCGGTGGGTGCGGAGTTTGGTGAGATGACTGCCATCGGGCGCTCCCTTCGCGCTCAACGGCTCCCATCGGCCAAAAGGTCGGTCCCCTGAAGGTGGTTCGATCCGGTTGTTACTCGATGTCGAGGCTGGCCAGCAGCTCCCGTTTGCCGGCGATTACTACCGAGAAGCCCAGCAAGATTGCCCCCGACACGACAACGGTCGCTTGCGGACTCCACAAGTCGGAGAGAAACCCTTGCAACAGAGAGCCGAGGGGAAACGCCAGCGTAAATCCCATGATGCGGGCCGACATGACCCGCCCTCTCATCTCGTCGTCGACGGCCATCTGCATCGAGGTGTTGGTGGTGGCGATGACGAACAAGAACCCAGCGCCAACCATCAAGAGCGCCACCAGACCGAGGGGCCAGTTCGGGGCGGCGCCAAACGCCATCACCGACAGGGCGTAGAACGGCAGACCGAAGCGAACGACGACTGACCGGGGGACCCGGGTATCGAACGCAGTCAGCAGGGGAGCGGCGATCACGACTGCGCCGATGCCGATGGCCGCCCCGAGCAACCCGAACACCACCTCTGACGCGTTATAGACCTCCTCGGCAAACACCACCGTGAACTGGGTGATGGGGTTACCGAAGAACGCCACCAGGATGGCGGACAGAATGCTGAGCCGAATGCCGGGCCGCTCACGGATGTAGCCGATGGCCTCACGGAAGCCGGCCAGCACACTGCCTTTGGAGCTTGTCGTTTCGTTGGGTGGCGACTGAATCATCCAGATGGCCACCATCACGGCCAGAAACGAGATGCCGTTGAGGAGGAAGGCCAAGGTGGCGCCCGAGGTAGCCAGCAGAAGACCGGCCAGAGCAGGTCCGATTGCCCGCGATGCGTTGAACTGTGTCGAGTTGAGGGTGATGGCTGACGGCAGGTCTTCCTTCGGCACGAGTGAAGGAACAAAGGCCTGCCAGCTTGGAATCATGATGCCGCTGAAGATGCCTGTGAGCGCAGTGAGAGCAAGCACCAGCGCGGGGTCTCGGTAGTCGAGGGCCCAGGCGCCCCACAGCATGAAGGCGGCGACGGCCATGGCGATTTGAGAGCCGAGGAGCACGAGTCGACGGTCCTGGCGGTCGGCCAGCATGCCGCCAACCGGACCGAACACGAAGGCGGGAAAGAACTGAGCGAAGCCGGCAAGCCCAACCCAGGTTGCGCTTCGGGTCAGTTCAAACAGAACAAACGGAACGGCCATGTTCTGGAGCCAGTTGCCGGTATTGGACGCCAGTGCTCCGATGAAGAAGATGCGGAATTGGCGGTGTCGGAAGGCCCGCATGCCATGTCGGAAACCCTCTGGAGCGGGGGCGCCGAGACCGGTGCCGCCGGGCCCACCGAGGTTGCGGAAGGGCCGGTCATTCACCAACCGAGTCTGCCAGTGCCTCGGGCAGTACCTTGCCATGGGGGTTGTTCATCGATTATCGTCGATTATCAATGAAAGGCTCACAGCGACAGATCGACCGGCCGACCGCCACCGAATGGGCTGGCTGGTTTGCCGCCTTGGGCGATCCCACAAGGGTGCTGATTCTCCACACCCTCGCGACTGCCGGTGAGGCGCTGACCGTTGGTCAGATCACCGCTCGACTCGACGTTGGTCAGTCGACGGTTTCCCATCATCTGGCCAAGCTGGCCGATGTTCGGTTCCTCACCTTCGAAGCGGTCGGTACCTCGACGTTGTGGTCGGTCAACGATGCTTGCCTCGAGTGCTTTCCTTCAGCCGCCGAGGTCGTGATGGGTCGTGTGCCTTCCGATTTCACCGAGGCCCTTGCCGCCTCTACCCGAAAGTGAAACCCATGAACAGTGATGATCGAAGCAACGACGTCCAAGACGAAGTCCGCCAGTTCTACCGACAGGCAGCCGCTTCGGGCGGAACCTGCGGAGCGGACGAGCGATGGGGCGCCGGCCGCTACGATCCGGCTGATCTCGCCCAAGCATCGTCGGAGATGGCTGATCTCTCCATGGGCTGTGGCAACCCCTATGCCATGGCCCATCTCCGGCCTGGCGAAACGGTGTTGGACCTCGGGTCGGGCGGCGGTCTCGACGTCATTCTCTCGGCTCGTCGAGTGGCACCCGGGGGAAAGGCCTACGGCGTGGATTTTCTGGAGGAGATGCTCGACCTGGCCCGAGCCAACGCAAAGGAGGCCAACGTCACCAACGTTGAGTTCCTGCCCGGAATGATCGAAGATCTCCCGCTCCCCGACGACTCAGTCGACGTGGTCATCTCCAACTGTGTGATCAATTTGGCCCCCGACAAGCAGCCGGTGTTTGCCGAGATTGCCCGAGTGCTCCGCCCCGGGGGTCGGGTCGCCATCTCCGATGTTGTGGCCGACAACGGGCGCCCACCCTCGTTCGACGGCGAAGCCTGGGCCGAGTGCGGAGAGGGCGCCCTCGAACATGACGTTTACCTCGCCATGTTGTCCGACGCCGGTCTGGTCGAGGCGAGCATCGAGTACACCCACGACACCGGCCCCGGCCT
>CALHBU010000359.1 GCA_937930655.1 uncultured Acidimicrobiales bacterium
TGTGACGGCTCTCACGCCGGCACCGAGTTCACCCCGGTTGCGTTCTCGCCCGATACCGATGGCGAGGCGTTTCTTTGCGCCTGCAAGCGCACCGGCACACCGCCCTACTGCGATGGCAGCCACGCCCAGTTCAGCGACGAGCAGGTTGGGACCGATGGTGGTGGCGAAACGGCTGCAGCCGAAACTTCGGTTTCGATAGACGACACCGGTGGCGCTCCCGTAGCCCGGGCCACACCGGAAGAGCCGACCGTTGCCTTCATTCATGAGCTGGCCCGCGACGGGCTGTCGAAGTTGGGTCACCACGGACCCATGACCTCGATGGGGGTCCCACGCAAGGATCTGCCCCATTGGGATGACCTCCAGGTGATGGCGGCCCAGATGGCAACCAAGCCGTTGCTGGATGAGGTGTCGGTTGGAACCGAGCTGATCATCGGGCCCGAGGCGGCCAAGCCACTGCAGCTCGACATTCCGCTGTTCGTCTCGGATATGAGTTACGGCGCCTTGTCCGAAGAAGCCAAGGTCTCCCTGGCGACCGGAGCCGAGCTGGCCGGGACGGGAATCTGCTCGGGTGAGGGCGGCATGCTGCCAGAGGAACATGCGGCCAACAGTCGCTATTTCTACGAGCTCGCCAGTGCCCAGTTTGGCTACAACGAAGAGCTGTTACCGACAGTCCAGGCCTTCCACTTCAAGGGTGGCCAGGGAGCCAAGACCGGAACCGGTGGCCATCTGCCCGGCTCCAAGAACACCGGCAAGATTTCCGAGGTACGACAGATTCCCGAGGGTGAGGACGCCATCTCCCCGCCGACCTTTCTCGATCTACACACCGCCGCCGACTTCCGACGGTTTGGCGACCGGGTGCGCGAGGTCACCGGCGGCATCCCGATTGGTATGAAGCTCAGCGCCAACCACATCGAGGCCGACATGGGCTTCGCACTGGAATCCGGCGTCGACTACATCATCCTTGATGGTCGCGGCGGCGGAACCGGCGCTGCCCCCGAGATCTTCCGCGACCACATCAGTGTCCCCACCATCCCCGCGTTGGCCCGGGCCCGTCGGTTCCTCGACGAGCAGGGGGCTTCGGGGCGGGTGACCCTGATCGTGACCGGCGGGTTGCGTGTCCCCATCGACTTCGTGAAAGCGCTCGCACTTGGTGCCGACGGCGTTGCGCTGTCGAACTCGGCCATGCAGGCAGTCGGCTGCGTCGGTGCCCGCATGTGTAACTCAAACAATTGCCCGGCCGGCATCGCCACCCAGAAGCCGGAACTGCGCGCCCGTCTCGATGTGGAGGCCGCCAGCCAACGTCTGGCCACGTTCTTTGAGGCATCGATCGAGCTCATGGGCGTCATGGCCAGGGCCTGCGGTCATGATGATCTCAGCAAGTTCACCAAGGATGACCTCGCCACCTGGGACGACCAGATGGCCAAGCTGTCGGGTGTTCGTTACTCAGGATTCACCCCGCTCGAGAGGACCACGTCATGACCGAATCCACCCACAAGATTCTCGATCACGGTGAACTACCCGAGGGTCGAGTCACCACGGTCACCATTGGCCATCACACCTTGGCCGTTACCAACAACGAGGGCACCTACGGTTGTCTCGACAACCATTGCCCCCACCAGGGCGGCCCACTCGGCGAAGGCTCAATAGAAGGGGGTCATCTGCGGTGCCCATGGCACGGGTACGACTACGACCCGACCACCGGCGAACCTCCGCCACCCTTCGGTGATGCCCCCGCCTGCTACGACGTCGAGGTTCGTGACGATGGCATCTATGCGATGCTCCCTGACGAGCCACCGCGAGAGCGCACGGTTTCGGACGCCATGGTCGAAACCATGGTCGAGTGGGGCGTCGACACGGTGTTCGGCATCGTCGGGCATTCCAACCTTGGTTTCGGTGATGCGCTTCGTCAGGCCGAGCTACGAGGTGACCTCTCCTACTTCGGTGTGCGCCACGAAGGAGCCGCCGCGTTCGCAGCGTCGGCCTACGGCAAGCTCATGAAGCGACCGGCGGCCTGCTTCGGAATCGCCGGGCCTGGCAGTACCAATCTGCTCACTGGCTTGTACGACGCCAAAGTCGATCGGGCGCCCGTACTGGCACTGTCCGGACAGGTGCCGTCAGCCAACATCGGCCGAGGCGCCTTCCAGGACCTCGATCTGGAAGCAGCCTTTGCCGACGTCGCCCGATTCAGCCGAACGGTGCATGCTGGTGCCGATCCTGTCGAGCTGATGAACCTGGCCTGCAAGACTGCGCTGGTCGAAGCCGATGTCTCACACCTCATTTTTCCCGACGAGGTGCAGGTGCAGACCAGCGACCAGGAAGCAGGGGGGCCGACCGGTCGAATCGGAGCCCGAACGTTCCCGCCGCCTCAGGAGTCCCTCGACAGTGCGGCGGAGTTGCTCGCCTCGGCCGAACGCCCGCTTATCATCGTCGGAGCCGGTGCCAGTCATGACATGGAGCCGATCATCGCTCTAGCCGAACAGATCGGGGCTCCGGTAGCCACCACGTTCAAGGCCAAAGGGCAGATCAGCGATCATCACCCGCTCGGCTGTGGCGTACTCGGCCGATCAGGCACGCCGGTGGCCAGCTGGTTCATGAACGAGAGTGATCTCATCGTCGCCTTTGGCGCCTCGTTCGCAAATCACACTGGTATCTCTCCGTACAAGCCCATCATTCAGGTCGATCACGACCCGATGGCTATCGGCCGATTTCACCCCGTCGAGATAGGGGTAATCGGTCATGTTGGTGTCACCGCCGAGGCCCTGGCAGACGTGCTTCCTGACAACCTTCGCAATGATCACACCGCGGAGGTCGCCGAGAGGTGGTCGATCTGGCGGGCCGAAAAGGAGTCCCGGACGAGCGACGACCACAATGCAGGTCTGGCGTCGGCGGCGATCTTCGCCGAGCTGGGCGCCGCGGTCGATGCTGACGCCATTGTCTCGGTCGATGTTGGCAACAACACCTACAGCTTCGGCCGGTACTTCGAGGTCGATGGCCACACGGTGTTGATGTCGGGGTACCTCGGATCGATTGGCTTTGGGTTCGCGGGGGCCATGGGTGCCTGGGCGGCCAAGACCGGACGACAGGTGGTGAGCGTCTCGGGCGACGGTGGCTTCGGTCAGTACGCCATGG
>CALHBU010000360.1 GCA_937930655.1 uncultured Acidimicrobiales bacterium
CTCCGGCGCCATCAGCGACGAACACTCACCGCTACGAATCACGGTGGGCATGGGGGTTGATGAGATCATCGAACTGCGAGGGCAGCACTCCGACGAAGAGTGGGTTGCTCTGTGGTCGGCTGATACCGCTGACTTCTTGGCTCAGTTCGAAGCCAAGACGGGCACCGACCTTACGAAGTAGCACCCGCCGCGCTGCCCCTCCAGCTCAGAGAATTGCGACCGAGTTGCCCGGTGAACCAAGGGCGTTGGGAACCTTGAAGGGGGCAGCGACGAAGAAGAAGGTGTGACGGTCTTGCTCGGCGCAGACCGTTCGGAGCTCTTCGAAATCAAACATCTCACCGAGAGCCATCCCCAAAGTGGGAAGCAACCGTCGGTGAAGGGAGCCGACCGCAGGGTCACCCGGCACCACTTCGACAGCCGGGTTGTCGCAGACGAGCGCAGCCGGATGCTGGTTCCAGAGGTATCGGGCCACATCTTCGCTGCCCTCCAACCCAGCGAAGGTGGGTGCCTCGGCGTAGTCGATTCGCTGCTGTTCATTCAGGGCCCGATAGGCGCCGGGCCAACCAAACCTGATGCAGAGCAAATCGCCGTGTTCGAGCTCGGTGCCCTGCCAAGCCAGCGTGGCCTCGACATCGGCGACGGTCACCGGCCTGGGATGCAGGGGGTCGTACGTGTCATCGCCGGTCTCGATCCAACCGGCGATGTCCACCAGCACTCCTCGCCCGGCGATGCCGTGCTCGGCAAACTGTTCGATGCCGAGCCCCATGGGCCCATCGGTGGGGTTCTGCGTTCGCCCGCCCCAGAAACCATGCTCCCGACATCGAACGTGGTTCAGGGCATCCCACTGGGTCGAGCCCTGGGGGTGAAAGTTATCGAGTCGGTCGTCCATCTCGTTTCGGTTGAGAGGGAACACCACGTGTTCGTAGGCCTCTCGGCCGAACAGCGGCGGGCTCGGAAGATTCAACGGGAGGTCGAGTGAGACCCGCTGACCCGATCGGACCAGGGAGGCGGCAGCCACCACACGATCCGGTGTGATCAGGTTCATCGAGCCGAGCACATCGTCGGGTCCGAATACGTTCCACGCATGCTTCAGCCCGAGACCTTCCAGCTCGGGGAGATCATCGAAGTCTGGCAGAGCGTTAGACGATGTCGTCATGTCGGCATTCCTACTCCTCGAAGCTCACCAGAATGGCGGCATTGGCAATGACCAGGCCATCGTCGCCCGATGGCGCCGCGACGTCGAGCCCACCTTGCTGCACGATGACGGTGACCGTGCCATACGGAACCTCGGCCTTGACGGCTTCGACATCGACGTCATCGGGCTTGCCGACACCGAGTCGGACCTCGACGTGCATGTCGTGAACGGTCTTGTCGGTGACGGCGAAGAAGTTGAGGCTGCTGTGCCGCAGGGCATCCGACACCGCCCGCTTCGCTGCCTTCGTGTAGTCATAGCCATGGACGTCTACGCCCATACCCATCTCGGTAACCCATCGCTGTAGCGCCATCGGCAAACCGTAGCTCGCCGCTCGCCCAACGTTCGTGGCAGGCTCTCCCCAATGGCATCCAAGACCAACGGCCTTGCCGCCAACGCTCTTGCCACTGGCACTCTCGTCACCGACACAACCGTCGACGGGCGCGCCTATACCGACGACGGGGTCTTTGCCGAAGAGCTGGTCCGGATCTTCACCAACGGCTGGGTCTTCGTTGGTCACTCGTCGGAGATCCCCGAGCCAGGCGACTACGTCACCCGCACCCTCGGGCGCGATCCAGTGATCATGATCCGAGACCGGGACAACACGGTCAACGTGCTGGCCAATCGATGTGCTCACCGCGGGGTCACACTGCTTCAGCAGGAGGTCGGCAACGCGGTGTCACTGCCCTGCATCTTTCACGGCTGGACGTATGGCCTCGATGGTGCCTTGAAAGGTATGCCTCAGCCCGGTGGCCTTTCGATAGCACGCGACGATTGCTCGCTCGATCGGCCGGGCCAAACTGCCGAGCACAGAGGTTTCGTGTTCGCCAATCAGAGTGGCACTGCCGGCTCTCTCGAGGACCACCTTGGGCCCGGCGGCATCGAACTTCTCGACTGGGCCAGCGATCTGTCGCCGGTTGGCTCTCTCGACCTAAACGCCGGATGGTTGGGCCAGGAAGTCTCCTCCAATTGGAAGATGTGGGCCGAGAGCGATCTCGACGGCTACCACCTCGGTTCACTCCATCGATCGCTGTGGCAAGTAGTGCCCGACTCCCAGTACCAGGCCGCAGTCATGGCCGGCGAGAACATCGTCAAAGCCACCACCCGCGACCGCGGCCGGGGCCATGTCGAGTTGGAGTTCTGGCGTGGCTACGACCGCCAACTGGCCTGGTTAGGCGTGCCAAGAGAGCGAGTGAGTGACTATTGCGAGGCCTTGATCGAGAGGGTCGGCGCCGAACGGGCAGAGGAGTTGCTCTGGCAAGGACCGCCCCACGCACTCATCTTTCCCAATCTGTTCTTGGGCGAGATGAACCTCGCCATCATCGAGCCGGTGGCCGCCGGGCGCACGATTCATCACCACACACCACTGCTGCTGGCGGGCGTGGCGCCGTCGTTCAATCAGAGGGTTCTTCGTCAATCGGAAGCAGCGATGGGGCCTGCAGGCTTTTTGCTGCCCGACGACGCGGCCGCGGCTGAACGAATGCAGGTCGCATTCGGGCACAGCGGCGGTGTCATGGACCTCAGCCGAGGTACCAACCGTGAGGTGGTCGAAGCCAACGGCGACCGAGTGGGCCATGTCAGCGACGAGATTCCGGGTCGGGGGTTCTGGCGACACTGGCACCATCTCATGACCGACCACCGATGAGTGAGCCATGAGCGATCGTTTGGAACTCATCGCCGAGGTCGAGGCCTTTCTCTACCTTGAGGCCAGGCTGGCCGACGAGTCTCGATACGCCGAGTGGTTGGCTCTGTTCGACGACCAGGTCACTTACTGGGTCCCCAAAGGCCGTGCCGACTACGACCCCACCACCCGGGTCTCGTACATCAACGACAACCGGAACCGGTTGGAGACCAGGGTCAAGCAGCTGGAGACCGGCGTCCACTACGCCCAGACCCCTCCATCACCTATGCGGCGAGTGGTGTCGAATATCGAGGTCACCGAGCAGCTCGACGATGGCCTCGTCGCTGAGTCCAACTTCGTGCTCTACGAACACTCGTTGCAAGCCAGCAACGAGCTCCGGGTGTGGGCTGGCCATGCCAGCCATGGCCTGCGGCGGGTCGACGACTCGTTCCTCATTCGGAGCAAGACGGTCGAGATCGTCAACAGTTCTCGCTCCCTTCCAACCCTCGCCTTTCTGCTGTAAATCTCCCCTGCTGCAGGGTTCCCTTGCTGCAGGGCTCTCCCAAAGGAACCCGATGAAGTTTCGACCATTTGGTACTACCGGCGTTCAGCTTTCGATGCTGGGCCTTGGCACCATGAACATGGGTAGCGAGACCGACGAGGCCGAGAGCCTGGCCATGGTGCAGCGCTGCCTCGACGCTGGCATCAATCACTTCGACTGCGCCAATGTCTACAGCGGCGGCCGGTCGGAAGAGATCTTGGGTCGAGCTCTCAAGCCGGTACGGGACGAGGTGTTTCTGGCTACCAAGATGGGGTTCCCTACCGGTGGGGGCATCAATGAACGCGGCGCCTCGGGCTACAACGTGCGGGCATCGGTCGAGGCCAGCCTTCGTCGGCTCGATACCGACCGCATCGATCTCTACTACCTGCACTACTACGACTGGCGTACCGACGTCGACGATCTCCTGCGTTCGCTCGATCGTCTTGTTGCCTCAGGCAAGGTTCTCTATCTCGGGGTCTCGAACTACGCGGCCTGGCAGATCGCGGTGGCCCTCGGACGGGCCGAGTTGTTGCATCTCACCCCCATCTCGGCCTTCCAACCTATGTACAACCTGGTCAAGCGACAGGTCGAGGTCGAGCTTCTCCCCATGGCCAAGGATCTGGGCTTGGCGGCGATCCCCTACGGTCCGCTGGCTGGCGGTCTTCTGACCGGCAAGTACCGGGGAGACCGGTCCGAAGTCGACGGCCGCCTGAACAAGAACGAGATGTACCAGAAGCGCTACCAGGCCGATGCAGACTTCGAGGTGGCGCAGCGGTTGGTGGCGCTCGCTGAAGAGGTTGGTGTGAGCCCGATGACGTTGGCGGTGGCGTGGTCCGCCTCTCACCCGCAGGTGACGGCACCACTCATTGGTGGCCGCTCGGCCGAACAGCTCGAACCGTCGTTGGCGGCGGCGGAGTTCGAGATGGACGATGATCTGCGCGCCAGAGTGTCCGAGCTATCCCCCACACCTGCACCGGCAACAGACCGGAGCGAAGCGCAGATCTAATCTTGAGTCTTCGTTCATATTGAGTCGAACGGCCCACGAAACTCCTGCCTTCCGTCCGATGGGTGTGCATGTATATGCGTGGGGGTAACCGTCGAATGAAGGAAAGGTCGAAAAGGAAGCAACGAGGAGCCGTAGCGGTCGAGTTCGCTCTGGTCAGTCCTCTTCTGTTTCTCGTCCTGTTCGCCATCATCGAATTCGGGTGGACGTTCTCCCAGATACTCGACACTCGCCACGCCACACGAGAAGCCGCGAGGTTGGCTGCGGTCAACTTTCAGCCGACAGCCGACCTTGGGAAGGACCAGACCGATCTGATGATCGCCGAGGTGTGCACCCGCCTCGAAGACTCCTCGACCAGCCGAGTCGAACTGACCTTCATCTCAGCGACCGATGTCGACGCTGGCGATCTGGCCAAAGTCCGAGTTGAACGGGATCTGGAGCAGCTCACCGGCTTCTTCGGACCGGTACTGGACAGCATCCTGCCTTCGAGCGAAGTGGAGTTTCGCCTCGAGCGCAGGGCAACCTGGGCCGAGAGCGTCGGAAAGCAAGCCTGCCCATGAGTCGGAGGTCATCGCGGCACATCGGGCCGTCACTGAGTCGATCGCCCCGCGACACGGAGCGGGGCGTCGTGCTGCCGATCTCGGCGTTTGTTCTCGTATCGCTTCTTCTCATGTCGGCGCTGGTGCTCGACGTCGGTCGGATGTCCCTCGAGAGGCGGCGCGATCAGACAGCGGTTGACACCGCAATCATTGCTGGTGCCATGAACCGTTCGTCGCAGAACGATCTCACGACAACGATTGTGGACTCATTCAACAAGAATCTGAACACAACCTTCACCGTTGCCGATCTCGACACCTGCGGTACCGACACAGTGCCTCCCGATTGGACCCCCTACCCCGGTGCCAACTGTCTTTCTCGTGATCCCTCCTGGACACAGTTACGTCTTCGCGTCCCGACCCAGTCCTTCGAGACGTCCTTCGCAACCCTGGCCGGAGTGACCGAGATGGAGCACACCGCGGTAGCCCAGATCCACGATCGGCAACGAGGTGTGGTGTTGCCATTCGCCTTGTCGGCGAGTGCGGGCGACTACGAATGCCTCAAGGTCGGTGCCGGCAACGTTCCCGACCCCGACTGTTCGGGATCCACATCGGGCAACTTCGGCGTCGCCACCTTTGGTCTTTGGGGTAACGAGCAGATGGGCACAGCCACCGACTGCACCGGTACGGGTGACCAGTTCATGATCAACGTCGCCCAAGGTCTTGATCACGACCTCTCACGATGGGGTGAATTGCCGCACAACACGGTGGATGTCATCGACATGGATTCGTGTGGGAGTACCCCTCGCCCGAATTCCATGACGACCACCACCGGCAACACACCGCAAAAGCTTGGGCTCGCACTTTTTGGCGGCGATACGTTCCCCGACGGTGGACCATCGAGACTCCAACGAACTGGGGGAATGCCCTGGTTCAGCACCACGTGGGTCGCTGGGGCGACACTGGATGACACCCCGCTGTGGGAGTACATCGACCCCACTCTGTCCGCATCGGACGACGCACCAGCGTCGTGCTTCGAAGATCAGTTTGGGCCGCTCAGCGCGGTCGAGCCGGAGGTAGTCCGCAACCACCTCGCGCTGTCGCCGGTTGCTGATCAGAAGATCAAGCTCATGGAGCGATGCTTCGCCCACTTCCAGGGTCAGTCCTGGGACGATGAGGGAGCCCTCAGTCCCGCCGATGTCCCTGACGGTTGTATGGGGGCCTGCACCACTCCCATCTTCTCGCTGGATTCCGAACAAGAAGAACAGGACATCATCGATCTCCAAGCATCGGCCCGTTTCGGCTACGTCCCTCAAATCAACAGCGCGTTGCCGAGTGGCAATGGGTTGGTACGAATCGCCAAGTTCCGGGCTGTCTATCTGCAGCGGGTCTATGGCGGAAACTGTTCTTCGGGGGGATGCCCACTCACGTTCGACCCAGGTTTCGGATACACCTTCACCGGTACGACTGACAAGGCCTCAGCGCTGACAGCCTTCATCTTTCCGGCGGGCATTCTCCCCAATGGCCTCGCTGATGACAACGCCCTGGAGCTCTACGGCTCCAACCGCTTCGTGGAGCTGACGAGATGATTGGACCGGAAAGAGCGACACACGCTGTGCAACAGAATCAAGAACCTCGCCGAGGGGAGCGAGGTGCGACAGTCATCGAGTACGGCATCATCGTTTCCATACTCTTGATCTCGCTGAGCACCGTGATCACTCGCTTTCAGGAAAGCGAGGCATCCATCGTCGTCGCCTCCCAGAATCGAGTCGGCACACCGCCTGAAGTCCTCAGCTACAACGCCGGAGCGGCCGGAAACCCAATAGCGCCCGGTGGGGGCGGAGGAGGCGGCGGCGGCTCAACAATTCAAACCACGGTGAGCACGGCCGGCACGGCTACTGCCCAGGGTTCCAAGAAGTGGACAGCGATTGTCGAGATGGTCGCCCTCGATGGGTCTGGCAACCCTGTTCTGGATGCCCAAATCGCCGGAACCTGGACCCTGACCGGGGACGACGGCAGCCTGACCACGTCATCGGCCAATTGCAGTAGCGACTCATCTGGTGTGTGCAACATCTCGAAGTGGGGTTTGCAACGTATCCCACCCGGCACAACCATTGTTTCGGCAGAATTCGTCATCGATGGTGTAACGGGCCAAGACCTAGTGCCCGCGGCCGGAGTCATCGGCTCGACTGTCACCATCGCCGCACCATGACCGAACCCTCATCGTCGCTGGTGCCCTTTCCGCGAGCACCGCTTCCCCCGGAGAAGAAGCGAGGGCGTCAGCAAGTTGGCCCCCGGCTGGAGAAGCTCAGACGGCGCCTTGGCTACTCAATGGCTGCGGTCAGCCAATCGCTTGACATAGATCAGCGGATCCTCGATGCCTACGAAATTGGCACCCGGCTCCCTAGCGATGAACTTCTTCTGCGCCTCGCTGCCTTCTACGACGTTGATGTACGACGGATCATCGGCGATGTTGACGACGCTGTTCCCAATGAAACAGAAGAAACCCTGTGGTTGAGTTGGGCAGAGATCAAGCTCGAACCCGATGACACGAACCGGGTGCGGCTCGGCCGCATCGCATCAAGTCTCCGATCGATTCGCGGGTTGGCAGAAGACGCTCCAGTGACGATTCGAACCGAGGAAGTCATCACCTTGGCCAGGGTCCTCGTCATCGAAGATTCGGACCTTCGAGCCGATTTGCAGCACTGCTTGGCCCTCGACGACGCAGACGTTGATGAGTTGGCGGCAAGGCTCTGGTACGAAGATCAGAAGGTGAAAGAGCTACCGAGCTAGGCAGCTTCTTGACTAGCCCAAAGCACTTCGGGTGGCTTCGATGAGAGCGACCGCCCGCGGGTCGCCAGCAATGCCGCCCCCCATCTGGTTCATGAGATAGCCAAAGCCAATGCCGCTCTCCGGGTCGGCGAATCCAAGCGATCCACCGGCCCCGTAGTGGCCAAACGAACGGTCGTTCAAGAACGGCAAGAACTGATTGTTCAACATGAAGCCGTAGCCAAAGCGGGTTGGTAGCACCAGGCACTCGTCCTCGCCGTGTACCCGCTCGGTACGGACCGTGTCGACCATGGCATCGGACAACAGTCGGGTGCCATCGATCTCACCAAT
>CALHBU010000361.1 GCA_937930655.1 uncultured Acidimicrobiales bacterium
ATCAGAGAAGAAGTCGCCGCCATACACATGGAGCGCCAGCGTCATGCGGCGTACGGGATTCAGTACCGAATGAATGACGTTCTTGCCGAGCACCGAAACGTCACCCTCGCCAAGCGCATCGGCACCCGATGCCTCGATGGCGTTCTCGTTCCGACGCCAGAAGATGTTGTCCTCCCGACCGGAATAGAGCCCGATGACAGCCCAAATGTCGTTGTGATCATGGGGCAGCAGCGACATCAGGGGCGCCCAGGCAAAGTTCAGGATGGTCAGATCATCGCTTTGGTACAGGGTTTGGAATCCAGCCTGATCGGGTTCGCCAAGGCCAGTGAGAATGGCTGACGGTTCCGAGACGGCTCGGCTGACAATGTCGCGAATGGCCAGGGGGTCGGAGTTGGTCGTTTCCACCGCCGTCTTGCATTCGTCGACGAACGACTCGGTATCAAACATGCTGGCTCCTGATAGTTCCGAAATGTACGGACTAACACTAGAAGAGAAGCCGCGTTCGAGCTGAAACTAGATTGTTGCTCTCTTTGGCCTACTCGCCCTGGACGGCCGCCTGGCTCTGTCGGTAGGAGACAGCCGGGTACTTCGGAGGATTGTCGGGGCCGTGGCACGACGGAAGACAAACCATCTCGTGATCGGCGTTGGCGTTGAAGAAAAGCGGTACTGAATACCGGTGCCCGTTGCTGGGATTGGTGGCGAAATGCCTGGTGCTCAGAAAGCGATCGTTCGACCACTGTTTCAAGAGTTCACCGGAGTTGACGATCAATGCCTCCGGGACAGTCGGAACCTCGATCCAGACATTCCGCTGGTGGCTGTAAATGCACAGGCCGGGGCCGTCGGAGAGGAGAAGGGTGAAAAACGTGGTGTCGACGTGGGGAGCAATGCCGAACGCATCGTCGTGAGCCCTGGCATCGGCTGGCGGATAATGGGTGAGCCGAAGCCGCCAGAAGGGATCAGCGAAGGCCGGTTCGAAGTAGTCGGGCTGGAGATCCAACGCAGTGGCATAGACCGGTAGAAGTCTCTGAGCCACCCCAACGATGGTGGCCAGGTAGCCCTCGACCTCCGAACGGAACCCGGGCAGAACATCTTCCGACAGCCACTGGTTGTCTTCGACCGACTTGATGAGAAACGCCTCGTTCTCGTTCCCTCTGTCACGACGAGGCAGCTTGCGTTCTCCCACCGGCAGATAGCCGACACCGCCAACAGGCCAATCGGGGCGGTCCATTCGGACGGTGTTCTTCACCCCCAGCTCCTGGTCATGGAAGCGACGGGATGCGTCAAGAATGGCCTCGAACGCCGAAGAAGGAACGCCGTGACCCACCAGCTGATGGAAACCAACCGTTTCCGACGCCAAACGGAGCGCAGTGGCCGCCTGCTGAAGGTCGGCATCAGTTCCCGACTCGAAGTAGGGGCCCACATCCACGAGAGGAACATCACCCGGTTCGGCCGGCACCGGTGATGTGGTGTCCCAGCCATCGGCCTCGGCGAGAAGGGCAGCTTCCTTGGCCGCCGCATCGAAGGTCTCGTTAGTCATGAACCCTGCTCATCGTTCCCACGATACGACGGTCGACGCCTAGGGTCTCACCATGGACAAACCACTCGCCGTCTTGACCGACGGACCGTTGCTCGACGCCGCAACACTCACGACCGAACTGGGCTGGACGCTCAAACCGGAAGGGCTCTGCCAAGACGAGGTGTGCGTGCTGGTGCCGGACCGGGCTGCGCTCGAACGCGAGGGCCAGCTCGATCTACGGGTGTTTGCCCAGCTGCTAGACCGGCCGATCGTGGTTGACGAGCCAACCAACGTGGTCGCACTCGGTGCCCCTCGTCAGGCCCGCCGCGATGCCCTCGACCTTCGGGCGCCGGACTTCACGCTCCCCGATCTGGAGGGAACCGAGCACTCTCTGGCCGACCATCGGTCGAAGAAGAAGCTGTTGGTTGCCTTCTCCAGTTGGTGAGGCTGCATACATGACCTGCCAGGTTGGCAGGCGCTGCAAGACGAGTTGGCCGACCACAATTTCCAGGTGATCGCGGTCGCCATTGACGAGGACGACACGAAGGTTGCCGAATTCACCAACGGCATCACCTACCCGGTGCTCATGGATCGGCAACACCTACTCACCGAGCTCTACGCAATCTCCAACGTTCCATCGGTGCTCATGATCGACGAGGACGACACCATCGTTCAGCCCAACTGGAACGCCTATGCAACTGACACCTTCAAGGACTACACCGGCATTGATTCCACCGAGCACCTCGACGCCATCCGTCGGTGGGTGATCGAAGGCACGCCGATGATGGCGGCCAGCGAGGCGCGGGAGGCCGTGGGCGACCTTACAGAAGATGAAGAACAAGCCAGGCTTCGATTCCGTTTGGCCAACCACTTTCGGTCAGCGGGCGACGACGCCAACGCCGAGCGCAACTTCGATCTGGCGGCCGAGTTGGCCCCTCACGACTGGACCATCCGACGGGCCATGATGCCGCTACGGGGCGGGGACCCCTTCGGTGACGAGTTCTTCGCCCTGGCCGAGGAATACAACGCCGCCGGTCGGCCGTTCCACGGCGTGGCCAGTCGAAGCGCATGACCTCCGCCAAACCAGTTGCGGTGGTCATTGGCGCCACCTCAAAGTGGCAAGCCGATGGCCGCAACACATTGTTGGCTCACGGAGAAGAGCTCGATGACAGTTCACTCCCGGTTGGGGTGAGGTGGGGTGTCGGCGGAGCGGTCGCTCAGAAGTTCGCGGCCGAGGGCTTCCTCGTGATTCTCACCACCCGCACCGCTTCCAATGCCGCTGGGCTGCAAGAAGCCATCACCAGCAAGGGGGGCGAGGCAATGATCGTCGAGCTCGACCTGGTATCCGAAGCATCCATCCAGGCCGCTTTTGCCCGCATCCGGACCGAGGCCGGAGATCCATCGGTGCTGGTCTACAACGCCGGCTATCTGGAGGGTCGTGACTTGCCGCCGGAAATGGAACTGCTGGAGAACATTCCAACCGAGCTCTTCGAGACAGCGCAGCACATTGCAGTGCGGGGACCGTTCCTGGTGGCCAAGGAAGTGCTGCCGGCAATGCGTAAAGCGGGCGCCGGATCATTCCTCATCTCCAACAACGCGTCGTCGCTACGGGGCCGCAAGCGCTACACGGGGCAGTCGCTGTACTACCCGCGGGTCATGATGCGGACGCTGGCCCA
>CALHBU010000362.1 GCA_937930655.1 uncultured Acidimicrobiales bacterium
GCAAACCGAACACGGTCAGGATGGGACCGTACGGCTAGAAGAAGAAGAGGTCCCTGGCCAGCAGATAGATCAGGAAGCACATCATGAGCCCACCGAGCGTGGTGTAGGCCCAACGCTGGGGGTGTCTGACCCTCCAGAATCGTCGCATGCTGGCCACGATCGCAACGATCGCCACCACGTTGACCAGAATCCCGAGGGGCCGCCCGATGGTGGCGAAGAAGCCGATGGTGGGAGCCACGAATGGCAGGATGATGTAGGTGATCAAACAACGGATTGACGACAGCACAATCGAGGTTTGAAAGGCCGAACGGGCCTCGTCTTCTGTGCCAGCGGTGTCCTCCGGCAAGCGGAGCACCTTGAGCATCACAGCGTCAGGCGTCGACATTGTTTCGTAGGGTACCCTGAGGGAAGAACGCATCAAGCTCAGCGGTTAGAGGGGTCTATGGCCACCAAGCAAGCTTCGAAGAACAAGACATCCCGTTCCGATCTCGGTCCAACAATTCAATGGCTCGCCCTCACCGGCGTCTTCGTTCTGATTGTGTTGGCCGTTTTCGTGTTTGGCATCGGTGGGGCCGGTAGCGGCGGCGGTGGTCACAGCGGCGGCGGACTCGGCAACTAGAGCAGGTCGCCGACTTCCAAATCGGCCATCTGAGCTGCATGACGCTCGGCCATAGCGCAAAACATCTCGTCACCACGGGCTGTCTGCACCACAATCTGCGAAGCCAAAACGGCCATGATGTAACCGGCACACGAACCGAGCCGGTAGTCGTGTTCCAGATCGTTCATATCTAGCTCGACCCCATAGCGTGCCAACCCGTCGGCGTAGGTCGACAGCAGCTCGGGTTCGACAGAGCGCCGATCGTCGGCCAGAAGCCCGGCACCAACGAAGTACGCAACATCGTTCAGGCCAAACCCAAAGGTGCACGTCTGCCAGTCGACCACCACCAACGGTGGGGCGTCGGCCGATGTGCCGAACATCATGTTGTCGAGGCGGTAGTCGCCGTGGGCCAAGGTCGGCGGTAACCGGAAGGCAGCTCCGAGAGTTGCAAGACGAGGGCCCAGCCAGGAGGCCAACGCGAGCACACTGTCATCGAGCCGGTCGGCGTAGCGCTCGACAAATCCGGGAACGGCCGTGTTGTAGAGGTCCAGCCTCCGCTTCGATCGTTCCATGTCCTGCCAATGGATCCATGACAGGTCGGCCAACGTAACGTCGCCCCAATGGGGACCATGGAGGTCGGCCGCCGACGCCACCACCAGGTGAGCGGCCTCGATCGAGCAGCCCGCCAGTTGGTCGCCGGGAACCGAACCGGCCAGGTCTTCCATGAGCAACACGAACTGGTTGGCGGCGACGTCCTCGTCAAAGTGAAAGATCGCTGGCGTCCGAAGTGGGGTGCGGGCCTGCAGGTCTCGGTAGAAACCGATCTCTCGGACGTAGCTCTCTGTTGCCGCGCCCGTTTGGCGGCTGAGTTCGTCGGCCGCCGGAAACTTGCCAACCACAGTCTCGGGCCGCTCCGGCGAGGGCCCGTTGTTCCATCGCAGCGTGTACCGGACGTTGCTGCCGACCTGGCCAGTTCCTATCTCTTCGGCCTCATGGCCGACCAGCTGGCCCGGTTGCCCGAGCGCTTCGCTCAACCACGTGGTCGTTACCTCCTCCTTCTCGGGGAGTATCAGATCGGGCTGCTGTGGCATCGAGACGCACTGTAGAGGTGTGCAACACTCCAGTCACTGTGACTACCAGCGCTCCTCAACCTGATCGCAGCATCGGTGCCCGGACCGTGTATGCGACCGACAACTCGATCTATCAGCTCCCGCCGGATGGCGTGGTGGTGGCCGAGAACGCCGATCACATCTCGGCTGTCGTCGAAGCCAATAGGGCCAGCGGTTCGCCTCGTCCCCTCACGGCCCGAGGGGCAGGTACCGGGACCAACGGCCAAAGTTTGACTGACGGCCTGATCATCGACACCAAACGACAAATGAACCAGCTGCTGGAGCTGGACGTCGACGCCCGGACAGTCAGGGTGGAGCCGGGCATGGTGACCGCTCAGCTCAACGAACAGCTGGCTAGCCACGGGCTGTTCTGGCCACCCTCGACCTCCACCGTCAACCGGGCGACGGTTGGCGGCATGATCTCGACCGACGCCGCTGGTAAAGGATCGCTTCTCCATGGCCGGACCAGTCGTCATGTCATCGGCCTCGATGTGGTGCTCGACGACGGCACCCAGTGGGCTGCGGCGCCCGTAACGGTCGAGGAAGCCGAAACATTGGCTGGCGGCGATGGTCGGGTTGCCGCCATCTGGCGTGCCCTCCTCGATGTCCCGACCGGACCCTTCGCCCTGCCCGAGCTGGCTCGGGGTTTCAGCGGTTACGGCATCGATCGAATCCGTCGCGATGGGTTGATCGATCCGCTGCCTGTGTTGTGCGGGGCCGAAGGCACACTGGCCATTATCACCGCCGCCACCCTGGCCCTTACCCCGCTGCCGAAGCACAACGTGCTGGTAGTGGCGGCCTACCGGAGTTTCGACGATGCACTTGTCGACTCCCTTCGGCTTCGCCACTCTCGGCCCACCGCCATCGAGACCTTCGACGAGACAACCCTGAGCCAGGGCAGAGGCTCGACGGCCTGGCCCACCCTCGAACCAGCGTTAGGTTCCGCGTCGGCCGCCGGCTCGCTGCTGCTGCTCGAATACACCGGCAAAACCGAGCCCGACGTCTCTGGCGTCGAGACTCTTGTGCACGAGGGCGGCCTCGCAGTTTCGGTCACCACGGTCACCGACCCTGCAGTTAAGACGGCGGCCTGGAAGGTGCGAGCCGACGCAGTTGGTCTCCTGGCCAAGGTTGCCCCCGGCGCTCCTCGACCCACTGCGTTCGTGGAGGACTGCGCTGTTCCCGTCGAGGAGATGCCGGCCTTCATCGCCGGTTTCCGTTCCATTCTCGATGGGCACTCGCTTCGCTATGGCATGTTTGGTCACGCCGACGTTGGCTGCGTTCATGTGCGGCCGGCGTTGGACATGAACGATCCGCTCCACGAGGAACTCGTCTCTACCGTTACCGCTCAGGTCGTCGAGCTCCTGGCCCACCATGGCGGAATCCTCTGGGGCGAACATGGGCGGGGCGTGCGTGGACAGTTTGCCGATGAGTTCCTCGATCCTTCGACCGTCGCCATCATGCGCCAGTTGAAGGGAGCGTTCGATCCGACCGACCGGTTCAACCCCGGCAAGCTCTATCGGCCTGCCACCTCCACTGATCCGCTGCTAACCATCGATGGCGTCCCAACCAGAGCCGCCGTCGACCGCACGGTGCCGGTAGAGATCCGCTCCGACTTCGCCTCCGCGTTCTCGTGCAACGGCAATGGGTTGTGCCATCACTACTCACCGACCGAAGTCATGTGCCCATCGTTCAAGGCCACCGGCGACCCGGTACAGGCGCCAAAGGGGAGGGCTGACCTGTTGCGTTCCTGGCTGGCCGGCGAGGAGAACGGGGGAGCGTCGGAGGAACTCACCGAGCAGGTAGCCACCACGCTCAATCAGTGCCTCTCGTGTGCTGCTTGCACCGGCCGATGTCCAGTTCAGGTTGACATTCCTGAGCTCAAGTCTCGATTCTTCGATCGCTACCACCGGACCAGGAAGCGTCCGCTGGCGCATGCCTTCCTGTCCCGGTTCGAGGAACTTTCCCAGCTGGCGGCCATCGTCCCGCCCCTCACTCGCTTGGGAGCCAAGCTGACCGAAGCCAGGCTTGGCCTTGTTGATCTCCCGACGCCGAAGCGAGCGTCGATCCGGTTGGTCGACGTTGCCGACGCCTTCGATCGGCATCAGCCAACCGATATCGCCATCGTGCCCGACGTCTTCACCTCGACCTTCGAGCCCGACACGCTGGTCGCGGCGGTGAACGCCCTGGACTCGGTTGGCTACACCGTGTCGATTGCTCCCTTTGTGCCGTCGGGAAAGTTCGATCACGTGAAGGGCAACCGGGCCCGTTTCGCTCGGGCTGCCGAACGGCAGAAGGCTCAGATCAACACCATCGTCGGCGCCGGAGCCATCCCGGTCGTCATCGACCCGGCGGTGGCGCTGCTCTACGAACATGAGTATCCGGCCATTCTCCCGACATTCCCTACCGGCGTAGTTCGAGGGTTGGCCGACGTTCTGGCCGAACGGGCCGACCAATTGCCTACTGCCGGCCGCCCCGAAACCGTCCAGCTGTTCGGTCATTGCACCGAGCGAAGCTTGGCCCCACAGTGGGTGACACAGTGGAAAGCCGTGCTTGAAGCAGCAGGTCACACCGTTGAGGTTGTCGAGACAACCTGTTGTGGCATGGCCGGCATCTTTGGTCACGAGGTAGACAATCAGACGGTGTCACGCCAATTGTTCGACATGGGCTGGCGAGACCGTCTGGCCAGCGGGCCGAGCCCGGTCGCCACCGGTTGGTCTTGTCGCTCCCAGACCAAGCGGTTCGGCTCGGTCGAACCGTCCCATCCGGTGACCAAGCTGTTCTGAACAGTCGGAGACAAAGATCGGCGCCGCACAGATCCGGTAAGAGATCGGGTTTGAGCTGTGCGAACCTGACATTGTGAACGATCACGGAAAGTCGATCAGACGTCGCCTCAGGAAGCTAAAGACATCGCCTGCCCCTGACCTGTGGCGACACCTGGCAACTGTCGCAGTCGGTGGCTTAGCTGCAGTCGGTTTCACATCCGATTCCAACTTTCTGTTGGCGCTGTCAACCGGCGGCGGGCGGTCGCTGCACGACAGCAGAACTGGCGAACGTGTCGCTCGGGACGACGACCCCGAGTTGAAGGCATGGATGAGCACTGACAATGTCACCGCCGCCGGGATAGGACCGGCTGAGGGCCAGCAAATCCATGTTGCTGGTCTCTGGGGCGGTGGCTTGTCGGCGATGACGAGTGATAGGTGGTCATGCACCGTTGTGGCACCAGATTGGCCCATCGAGCAGGTAGTGCTTCAACCTCCCGGGGCTGACGTCATCATCGAACGATCCGCATCCGGATGTGTTCAGGTGGCAGACCTTGCAGCAACCGAGCTTCGGGCGGCTGGTTTCAGCTCCAATGGCAAGACGTTTGTTGTTGCCACAAGCGCTGACATCACGCTGTGGACGAGGGACTAGGCAACAAGCGGATCAGACGGCACCACCAAACGATATCGCTTGTCTCCCTGTCTCTTCTCACCACTCCTATTATCAAATAAAGTTGTTTAACAGGTTGTTACACCGATCATATGTTCGATACTATTGCCATCATGGCGGTAGGGACTCTGGCGGAGTCGGACCTTCAGGCCACGTTGATCGACCCCAATCGGTTGGCAGCGGCGGACCTGGCAGCACATGAGCTGAAGCTCCAGCGCCTCGATGCCCAAGTGCTCGCCGCCAAGTACCGGGCCGCCGATGCAGTTGCCGTGCGGCCCCTGACCGTGACCGAGCACTACCGGCGCCCTCAGCAGTGGGTGATCTTCGAGACCGGGCAGTCGCAACGATCGGTCAACCGTGAGTTCCGGGTGGCGTCCATCCTCTGTAATCGCCTTCCTCAAGTCCTCACGGCCCTTGAGAAGGCCGAGATCTTCCGGTGCCACGTCGATGTCTTTGTGTCGCTGGCCGACCGCAAGCCACTGGCCGAGGCCCTCGACCGAGATGCCGACGACCTGCTCCAGCTGGCCAAGACACGAACATTCGTCGAGTTCGAAGCCTTGGCCGATGCCTGGTCGGTCATGATGGATCCAACCGATCCCCAAGACATCGACGAGCAAGCACACGACAACCGGCGCCTGGTCTGGACTGATTCGGTCGCCGGCGAGACCCACGTCGAACTGTCGGTACCGACGGTCGACTGGGAGTACGTGCTCAACGGGCTCGACGCCTTGCTCGAGAAGATGTTTGCCGACGACTGGGATGCCGCAGCCGAACAACAACGGAACGAGGGTGGCGAAGCTGGAGACCTCGGCCCTGAGGATCTACCTCGGACCGACGTCCAGCGTCGAGCTGATGCTCTTCTCCAACTTCTGCGCCGAGGAATCAACCGTCCCGGCGACTCTGGAGTTTCTGCCACCGTCAACATCGTGGTCGATCAACAGACCCTCGACGACGAGCAAAACCGACAAGCCGGCCAGCCGACAGCGGTGCGCACCATGGACGATCTCGATCGTTACCGATGCGAGACCAGCAACGGCTCTCAGATCACGCCAAGTCAAGCGCTGTTGCTCGCCGTCGGCGGTCACATCCGACGAGTCGTACTCAACGCCCCAACGCTCGAGATGTCCTCCAAGCAGCGCCTCTTCACCGGCAATCTGCGGGAAGGCATTCTGCTGAAACACCGATGGTGCGATGCCGATGGGTGCGAGACACGGTCACACCGATGCCAGGTCGACCATGTCGTGCCAGCATCCCGGGGCGGACCAACCAACGCAGAGAACGGTCGGCCACTCTGCAATCCCTGCCATAGGCACAAAACACGGCTGGAAAACCTCGGAATCTGGTAGCTGAGCGCTACTTCATGCCGCTTGGTTTCACGTTGCGCTGGGCTACCTCGATCAAGGCGCCCTTCTTGATCTTAAACGAGACAACCTTGTCCACCTGATGCTGACCGCTTCGGGCCCGACCACTCACGACATCGAGCTCCATGCCATCGAGCACCGGTACCAGGGCAATGGCTCGGAAGCCATCGAGGGCGCCAGGGGTCGACCGTTTGTCCTCCCGCAGCAACTCACCGCAATCCCACACCCAATTGTCGTTGATACTGATGAAACGGCAGCGGTGGCTGGACCGGCTCTTGGTGATGATGCCGCCAGGGCAGACCACAACCGATCCTTCTATCCATGGCAGATGACCGAGGCCATCGCGCCCGAAACCTTCCTCGAATGCCTGGTCGATGATCTGACCATGATCGCCCTCATCGACCGCCCGCTGACGCTGGATCTCGTGGACCACGGCCGCCACATTGGAGAGCTCGTCGGCCTCCAACCGGTCGAGTATCCGCACGACGTCTTTGGTTTCGCCAGCCAGCAGCTTGGCCGCCGCATTGATGCGTCGAGTCGACGTAGGAGCGGGATCGAGCTCGGCGTCGGTCACGCCAGGCCTTCGATGAGTTCCATGGCCCTGGCCAGGGTGGCCAGCCGCTCATCGAGAGTGGACCCCGCCGGATAGAGCCGGATGGAGTTCACGCCGGCGTCCTTCCACGTCTGAAGCCGAGAAACAACGTGTTCCTCCGGACCGATCAGCGTGGTGCCCAACACCATTTCGTCGGGGATGATTGCGGCCGCACCGGCACGATCGCCTGAAACCCAGAGGCGCTGGGCCTCGGCGGCAACATCGGCATAGCCCTGACGGCCGTAGGCACTGTTGTAATAGTTGGTGTCGGCTGAGCCCATGCCACCAAGACTGAAGGCCAGGCCAGGTTTACGTTCGGCGGCCATAGCAGCCAGGTCATCGCCGAAGGCCACCTCGGCTCCCTGGCAGAGATCGATGTCGTCGAGAGTCCGACCCGCTTGCTCGGCCCCTCGCCGGAGATGTGAGAAATAGGCTTCGTCGGCTCCTTCAGGGATGAAGCTGGTACCGAGCCAACCATCGGCTCGTTGACCGGTGAGCTCGAGCATCCGGGGGGACATACTGGCCAAATAGACGGGGAGCGGCGTCTCGGGAATCTCCTGGGACAGTCGCATGGCCTTTCCCTGTCCGCCGGGGCGGGGGAGGGTAAGAGTGGAAGAGTCAACGGTGAGCTTCTCGCCAGCCATGGCCCGGTCGAGCACGTCGAGCACATCGGTAAGACGAGACCGGGGCTTGGCGAACGACTCGCCGTGCAAACCCTCGATGACCTGTGGCCCGCTGGCCCCAAGTCCGAGAAGAAACCGGCCGCCGCTAAGCCGTTGAAGCGACAGAGCGGTCATGACCGTCATGGTGGCCGAGCGGGTGCCGACCTGGAACACGCCGGCGCCGAGCAGGATGCGCTCGGTGCGGGCGGCCAGAAACGACAAGGCCGTAACCGCATCGGAACCCCACGCTTCTGCTACCCAGCAGACGCTGACGCCGAGGCGCTCAGCCTCCTGTACATAGGTGACGGTTTCGTCCCAGTTGCTATCGCCCGAGACCGATACACAGGTGCGCATCAGAGCTCGGCTACGTCCAGCTCACCGTCGGCGTAGCGGGCCCGCAACACCTTCTTGTCGAACTTGCCAACGGAGGTCTTTGGTACCTCATCGATGAACGTCCAACGCTCGGGCAGCCACCACTTGGCCACCCGACCTTCGAGATACGACCGCAACTCGGCCGGATCAGGGCTCGATCCGTCGGCCGCCACAACGCACGCCATTGGCCGCTCGTCAAAGCGATCGTCGGGCACGCCGACCACGGCCGCCTCGATCACCGAAGGGTGACCCATCAGTTCGTTCTCCAAGTCGACGGAGCTGATCCACTCGCCACCGGATTTGATGACGTCCTTGGCCCGGTCGGAGATCTGGACGAAGCCATTTGGCTCGACCGAGCCGACATCGCCAGTGCGAAGCCAGCCATCGTTGAACTTCTCGGGGGCATCGTCGAGGTAGTAACTGGCCGTGATCCAGGGGCCACGAATTTCGATCTCGCCCTGGGCTTCACCATCCCACGGCAGCGGAGCACCGCTGTCGTCGGTGATTCGAATCTCCACGCCGGGAAGGACCCGGCCAGTCCGAACTCGCCAGTCGAGCTCGTCGGCATCATTGGTTCCCTTCGGCGGCCACGCAATGGCAGCCAAGGGACTGGTTTCGGTCATACCCCAGGCCTGAATGACCTGAACACCGAAGGTGTCGTCGTAGCCCTCAAAGAGGGCACGAGGAACGGCTGAACCGCCACAAACAATGCCTCGTAACGACGAGATGTCGGCCGCGGGGGCGTTGTGCAGCAGATCGTTGAGCACGGTGGGAACAGCGCCCGAGAAGGTGGGCTGGGTCTTTTCGATGATGGTGGCCAGGGGAGCAGCCTGGAGGAACTGTTGGGGCATGACTAGGTCGGCGCCGGTCCACCAACCAGCAAACGGCATGCCCCACGCCATGGCATGGAACATGGGAACGATCAGCAGGAGGCGATCCATTTGGCCAACGGCGAGTGCCTGAGCTGACGACACCGCCATGGAGTGGAGGTAGATCGAACGGTGGCTGTAGGCCACCCCTTTGGGGTTGCCGGTGGTGCCGCTGGTGTAACACATCGCCGCCGCCGCTCGTTCGTTGACCTCGGGGTAGTCGAAGCCCGCTGACTCGGCGGCCAAGAGCTCCTCGTAGTCGAGGGTCTCGCCCAGCCCGGAGAGATCGCTATCGGGGCCCGCCCCGACAACCACAATGTGCTCAACCGTCGTGAGCTGGTCCCGCACCGCAGCCAGCAGTGGAGCAATGGAGGCATCGACCAACACCACTTTGTCGGCCCCGTGGTTGATTACGTACGTCAACTGTTCTGCGAACAAGCGGATGTTCAGCGTGTGCAGAACAGCACCCATGCAGGGAATGGCCAGGTAGGCCTCCATATGGGCCTGGTTGTTCCAGAGGAACGTGCCAACCCTGTCACCCGGTTCGACTCCCAACCGAGCCAGGGCGGCAGCGAGCCGATCAGCACGGTCGGCCACCTCAGCAAAGGTCGCCTCGGCAATTGTCACGCCGCCATCGGAGCCGCCGTGCGCAGTCAGAACGCGCGAATCGGCGTGAACGGTACGGCCGTGCCGGAGCAGATGGCCCAAAGTAAGAGGCGCGTCTTGCATGGTGCTTGGAGTGAACGCAGTCATACAGGAGAGCGTAGAGCCAAGAAGCCAGCTCAAGGAGAACGGCAAACCAGCCGAAAACTCCTCTGATGTTGGAACCAACGTGGGCTGAGCTGGCCCGAACCGCTGTCTGGACCTCGCTGTTGGGGGCCCTAGCGACGGTTGATGTCGACGGCCGGCCAGCCGTTGGCACGGTGCCGATTATCGACGACGGGTCCGGGTCGCCTGTGACCGTGCTGTCCAATTTGTCGACACACATCATCAGGGGTCGCCAGGATCAGCGGGCTGGCATGGCCATCGGCGATCAGGTGCTGGTACAGGGCGACCTCCAACCGGTCCCCGGCCTTCAACAAATTGAGCTCCAGCACCGCTTTCTCGAGCGACACCCCCACCTAGCCGAGCAGGTCGAGTCCCTTGACTTCTCCTGGCTCCGGCTAGAGGTGGAGCGAGTTCGTTGGACCACCGAAGACCGAGCCGAGCATTGGCTTCGACCCGAGGATCTCAGCGGAGCCGAACCAGATCCGGTGGCCCCCGATCTCGAAGCGCTGCTTCCCGCGATCGCCGAACGGCTGGAAGACGATCTTCTGCTTATGGTGAAGGGCCTGGCCGGCCGCTGGCTGGCCTCCGATGCCGAGCTGATTCACATCGATCGCTACGGCCTGGTGGCCACCATCACTGAACCCAGCGGTGTGACCAAAGGGCGTATCCCCTTTCCGGTTCGGCTCGACGATGCAGCCGAAATACACGCTGCGGTGGGCGCACTGGCTGCCGCCGGACGAAGCACCCCGGCGGCAAGAGGCGAGAACAAAGTTGAAACGCTCATCAGCTCCACGGCTAGGAGCATCGAGACCGACGGAAATTCGCTGCTAGCCGCTATGACGGCCGACGCGGGCCTGCTGGACAGCGAAGAATGCGACAGCGGCAGCGGACCCGACGTTGATGGAGTCGACGTGCCCCGACATAGGGATTCGTACTCGCTCTTCGACAGTCTCGAGCGTGCCGGCCGTGAGGCCAGGGCCCTCAGCCCCGAGGAAGAGAGCGACCGGTTCATCGGGCCCAAGTACGAGGTCGGCGATGTCGATGGCATCGTCGGACGGCGTCAGAGCGATGCGACGGAAACCCCGACGAGCGAGGACATCGAGTCCGGCGGGGAACTTGTCGAGACGAGCATAGGGGAGAGCGAAAGCCTCACCCATGGAGACTCGGCCTGAGCGCCGGTAGAGCGGATCACAGCAGGTCGGATCGAGCACGAAGGCCTCGATGCCCAGGGCAGCCGCACAACGAAGGATGACCCCCATGTTGGTGGGATTGCTGATGCCTTCGCAGACCAGAAGGTTCCGAACACCATCGAGAATCTCATCGGCCGATGGCACCTCCCTGCGGTAGAAGCAGGCAATGACGCCGCGATGAAGGTGATACCCGGTGATCTTCTGGAGCACGTTCGGTTCGCATGCGTAGACCGGCACGTCATCGCTGACGGCATCAGGCAGCGGTTTCGTGCGTTTGCCATCGATCAGGACACCGCTCAGCCGATAGCCGGCCCGAATGGCCCGTTCGACCACGATGTCACCCTCAGCGATGAAAAAGCCGGCCATGTCCCCGTCGGCCTGCTCCCGCTTCTGGCGAAGGACGTGATCCCGCAAGCCCTGGAACACTTCGATACGAGGGTCGTCGGGATCGCTAATGACGTGGCGCACACGACTCCCAGCAGCTCATGAGCCGGAGCGTACTCGGCTAAGCTCTTGGCAATGAGTGACGTTACGAACGCCGTTGTTATCTATGAGAGCCTCACCGGCAATACGGCAATGGCCGGCCAGATGATTGCGGCCGAACTCACTCGCTATGGCATCGAGACCACGGCCTCGCCCATCACCGCCCCCGACCTCGAAGCGCTGTCGAAGGCCCAGCTGGTGGTTGTCGGCTCCTGGGTGGACGGTTTGTTCCTGTTCGGGCAGAAGCCTGGTCGGGACTGGCGCCTTAAGAAGCTGCCGTTCATCGACGGCAAGCTGGCCGCCGTCTACTGCACCTATGCCCTGGAAAAGGGAAAGACGCTGGACAAGCTCGACACCATCGTTACCCAACGAGGTGGCGACGTGATCGGTGGCTACGCCATCAAGCGCAGCGAGCTGGAAACGGGCGTCGAAGAGTTCACCGGCCGCCTGTTGTCATCGTTGGACAGCCGCGAAAAGGCTTCCGCCTAGTCACCAACTGCCTAATCACCGACCCAGCTATTGCCGGATGATTGAGCGCTGCGGTCGGGCTCGGCTCCTGACGAGCAGGCCTTCCAGAATGCCCAGTAGCTCGGCCATTCGAGTTCTTCGGTAACCCAGCCAGAGGCCACCAGCTCGTTGTGAAGACGGGGAAGGTTCCGCCACGGCACGCTCATGTCGACATGGTGGGCCAGATGCCAACCGGTGTTGTAGGGCGTCATCCAAAAACGCATAGGGATGGTCTGACGAACGACTCGGCTGGTGAGTCGGCGATCCTTCGAGCGCTCAAGTCCACCGTGCTCGGCGACGGCGCGGAGCCGGTTCGAGACCTTCCACAGAGTGGAGAACGAGAGAATCCACACCACGTAGACCAGCGGCCGCATAACGGCCACCGAGAGACCGGCCAGGACAACGTGGAGGCCGATGATCTGGCGGGCTTCGGTCCGGCCTTTCTTGGCTGCGAAGTAGAGGCCCTTGAACCCCTTCCATGCGCTGATGCCCACTGCATCCCGCCGGAGTTTGCGCTTCCATGAGTCCTGCATGATCGGATAGCCGCTGTACAGGGCCAGATCTGGCTCTTCAGGGCCGAATTCGTCCCGATGATGCCGATTGTGGGCCCGCCGGTAGCCGAGCATGGCCTGGAAGGTGAGGTAACCAACGCCCCAACGACCAACGAGATCGTTGGCGGTGCGGTTGGAGAACAACATTCGATGGGCTGCTTCGTGGGCCAGAATGTTCAGACACACGTGACCCCGGGCCATGAACACGAAGGCTCCGAGATACGCCCACCAGGTGTTGAGGTAGCCGGCAGCCACCACCAGGCCAACCGACTGGATAAGAGCAATGGCGACGGTAAGAGCGTTCCGCCCGTTGTTGATGCGTCGAAGCTCGTCTCGGAACTGGCCAACCGGCCGACCGCGCTCGTTCAGATTGGGGGTCGGGAGAACCTGAGGAAGGATGTCGGGTGTTGGCACCATGGTGCCGTCGACCATCGGGGGATAGGCGGTAGTAGCCATTCTGTCAGTCTAGCTCGGGGGTGCGGTCAGCCAAGAGTTGTTCGACCACCTGGGCCACCCCGTCCTCTGCGTGGTGCGGGGCTCGGAGATCAGTCAGTGCGAGCAACTCGGGATGGGCGTTGGCCATGGCGTAGCCCCGTCCGGCCCAATCAATCATGCCGAGATCGTTGCGCTGGTCACCGAATGCCACCGTGTCAGCCTGAGCTACGCCGAGGTCGTTGCAGAGCCGGGCCAGCGCCGACCCTTTCTCTGCTCCGTCGGCGGTGATCTCGATGAACGCGAAGCCTGACGACGACACCGACATGCCGTCACCGAGGGTGGCCGCCAACCGGTCGAGCAGTTCGTCGTGGTCGAGCTCGCGGTGAAAGATCAACACCTTGATCAGTTCGTCGGCCATCTCGGTGATGGGTGGGGCGTTGGTGTAGTCGATGACCAGGTCGGTACCGAACCGCTCGTTCATCATCTTGGTCATCGGCTCATCCCGAAATCGACCACTGGGGGTCTCCCAGGCGAAGCCTAAATCGTCCAGAACATTTGTGGTGCTCAAGATTCGCTGTGCAGCCTCCGACTCGATCACCGCATGGGACACGACCTCACCCTGTTGGGCGTCGTAGATGGTTGCGCCGTTGGAACACAGCAACCACCGCACCATGTCCAGCCCTTCGAAGAGCGGCACGGCCGTTCGGTAGCTTCGGCCGGTGGCCGCCACAATCTCTACTCCCGACGCGGCCGCTTGGCGCAGCATTTGTTCGGTTCGGCTACTGATCTTGCTGTCGGCATCCAGCAGCGTGCCGTCGAGATCGCTGGCCAGCAGCTTCATGCTGTCCCGTATCGGGGTGGGCGTTGTGTACCGCCGGTGATCTCCTCGACCATCGACGCCGCAGCCAGCGCAGTGTGGTCCTCCAGATAGGGGGCGACGACTTGGAGAGCCATCGGCAGACCATTGGAGTGGATGCCGATCGGCACGGCGGTGGCTGGCAGATAGGCCATACCGAACAAGCCCATGTAGCGCATCTGATCGTTGTACGGCCGCTGTTCGCCGGCCACGTCGATAAGCCGTTCGGTCTGATTCGGTGAATGGTCGTGGGGAATGGCCACCGTCGGCGAGATAGGCGCCAGCAAGACGTCCCACTGCTGAAAGAAATCTCTCCACCGCTTGCGCATCTGAAGCCGACGCTCGTTGGCGGTGAGCCAACCACGATGACGAGCCGACGCTCCTACAACGCCAAGATCCCCGACCGGACGCTCACCCTGTGCCTCCGCTTCGGCCATGGCTTCGATCTCGGCCACCGACCAACCACCGGCCATGGCCGCTCCGAGCAGGGCCCAAAAGGTGGCGTCGGCCTTGGCGAAGTCGAAGCGTTCGGGGCGAGCCTCGTAGTCGACGACAGCGCCAGCCGCCTCCAGGCCGTTCGCCACGGTGTTGATGGCAGCCTCGATCTCGGGGTCGACAGGGCAGTACGGGTCCGAGGCCATCACCGCCACCCGTAGGCCCGCTGGCGACTCCCGCCGAGCGGGCGGCAGATTGAGTGACCAAGCGTCGGCATGCCATTCGTCTGGGCCGGCCAGCAGATCGAGGCCAAGCCGACAGTCCTCGACCGTTCGGGCCATGGGCCCGACGACCGCGATGTCGGCTTGGGTCAGCGTGCCGGGAGGCCCCGGAATCTGACCCCGGGCCGAACAGATGCCGTAGCTCGGCTTGTGACCAACCACGCCGCACATGGCCGCCGGGTTTCGGATCGAACCTGCGATGTCGCTGCCGATCTCGAGAGGGGAGAGACCGGCAGCCAATGCCCCGGCCGACCCGCCCGACGATCCGCCAACGCTTCGTTCGAGGTCCCACGGATTGTTTGAGGTACCAAAGACCTCGTTGTAACTCTGCACATCGCCTGCGTAGAGCGGCAGGTTGGTCTTGCCGAACACAACTGCCCCGGCAGCCCGCATAGCGGCCACCGGCACCGCATCGGCATCAGCAACGAAGTCGGCCAAGTCGGGGGCGCCGGAAGTCGTGCGGACCCCATCACGCATGAGCGAGTCCTTGACGGTCATCGGCACCCCGGCCAACGGCCCGAGATTCTGGCCGGAGGCAACGGCCCGGTCGATCTCTTTCGCTTCGGCCAATGCCCGCTCGGCATCAAGGGTGACGACAACGTTGAGTTCACCGTTGCGTTGATCGACGGCGGTTAGGTGAGCCTCGAGGGCCTCGGTGGCACTCAGCTCCCTTGATTTGATGGCGGCTGCCAATGTGGTCGCTGACCACCAGGTCACATCACGAGTCATGGTTCCGGAAGTTAGCTTGTCTGTCGTGACACTCCGCATCGCACCCGAGGTCGACGCCGCCCTTACCGATGGCCGAGCCGTGGTGGCCTTGGAGTCGACCATCTTCTCCGAGCTTGGTCTGCCCACACCCTCCAACAGGCTGGCCCTTGATCAGTGCCTTGCTGCTGTGACGGCCGGCGGCGCCGTTCCGGCTCTGACTGCGGTAATCGAAGGGCAACCAACGGTCGGTGCCAGCGAGCCCGACCTCATTTGCGGGCCAGCTCGCAAGGTGGCGGCTCGCGAACTTGGCGTAGCGGTCGGCCAGCAGTGGAGCTACGGGGCCACGACCGTCTCGGCTTCGGTGACGCTGGCGGCAGCAGCCGGCATTGAGGTCTTCGCCACCGGCGGTATCGGTGGCGTACACCGTGGCTGGTCCGAGACAGGCGATATCAGCGCCGACCTCGAAGCGTTGGCTCGTTGGCCGGTGGTGACGGTGTCGGCGGGGGCCAAAGTCTTTCTCGATCTCCCGGCCACGCTTGAACATCTCGAAACCGGAGGAGTTCCCGTGCTGGGTTGGCGGTGCGATGATTTCCCGGCCTTCCATGCCAGGAGCTCCGGGTTGGCGTCGCCCCACCGGGTCGAGTCAGCAACCGAGGTCGCCGCCATCGCCCGGGCCCACTGGGAACTCGGAGGGGGAGGTGTCCTGGTGGTCGCTCCGGTTCCCGAGAGCGATGCCCTCGATCCCGACCGGATCGAGCAAGCGGTAGAGCGGGCACTCCTGGAATCGGCAGCAGCTGGGGTCACCGGGGCCGCCGTCACCCCTGCCGTGCTCGGAGCGCTAGCCGACGCCACCGAGGGCGACAGTGTTCCGACCAACTTGGCGCTGGCGGCCAACAATGCTGGCATTGCGGCCGAGATTGCCGTCGCCCTGGCAGCTAGTGCCCGGCCGAATGACTGAAGGTCTCCGCCCGTCTTCTCGTCGAAATCGAGCCGATCTGTTTCTCTCGGCCTATGAGTGGTTCGCCCAGCGGGCCGCAATCATGCCGGGCAGCGCCCGGGCCGATCGCTTTGCCGCCTATGGCGAGGGCAGCATCATCTGCTTTCCGCCAACCGCACTCTTTGGCGAGCAGGGGATCCGAATCGGACGAGACTCGCTGCTTGGACCCCACTTTTCGCTCTCGGCCGGCATGGTCCCAGGACAGAAGCTCTTGAACGACCAGATCGTAACCATCGGCGACCGGTGCATGCTGGGACGTAACTCGAGCATCGTCGGGCACCTCGAGATCATCATTGAAGACGATGTGTTCTTCGGTCCCAACGTCTATGTGACAGATCAGAACCACAGTCTGGAGTCGGGCGATATCCCCATTGGGCGACAGTCCAGTCCGGAGGCACCGGTTCGTATTGGTGCCGGCTCGTGGCTCGGCACAAACGCCGTGGTCCTGCCCGGGGTCACCGTCGGTCGCCACGTTGCCGTCGGTGCTGGTGCGGTAGTCACCAAGGACATTCCCGACAACTCAGTGGCCGTTGGCTCGCCGGCCAGGGTGGTCGGCGAACGGCCCAGTACTTAGAGCCCGACCTCGTCGCTGCTGGCGCCGTAAGTGTCGCACTGCTCGGGGTCGCCCGAGCGGAAGCCCCGCATGAACCATGCCTGCCGGGCCGCGGCCGAGCCGTGGGTCCAGGTGTGAGGGTCAACGCTCATCCCGGCCTGGGATTGAATGCGATCGTCGCCAACCGCAGCCGCTGCGGCGAGGCCTTCTTCGATGTCGCCCTCCTCGATGATGCGACGGCCGGTGCTGGTTGTCCGGCTGTTGGCCGAGTTGGCCCACACCCCGGCGAAGCAGTCGGCCTGGAGTTCTTGGCGAACCGAGAGCTCATTCTTTGATGCTGGGTTCTGCTGCTGAGCCTGGCGAACCTGATCGCTGATGCCGGTGACCGACTGGAGGTGGTGCCCGACCTCATGAGCGATCACGTAGGCCTGGGCGAAGTCTCCGGGCGCCCCAAACTTGCGAGCCAGCTCGTCGTAGAAATCGAGGTCGATGTAGACCCGGTTGTCGCCCGGGGCTGGGCAGTAGAACGGGCCGACGGCCGAGGTGGCGTTGCCACATCCGGTAGAGACCGAACCGGTGAACAGGACCATGGAGGTGAACTGATAGTCGAGTCCCGCCTCGGTGAAGTACTGGTCCCAGGTGACTTGAATGTCTTCCATCAAGAAGGCCATGAGTTCAACCGTGTCGGCGTCCTCGTCGACCCTGTCTCCATTAAGCATGGTGTCGTCGGGCCCAACGTTCACCTGATTGGTCTCTTCGAAACCGGTTGCCCCGATGTCGAAACCACTCGATGTACCGCCGCCATCGGTCAGGGCGTTGCCACCGAGGAACATCACCAGCAAGGTGATAATCAGGCCGCCAATGCCGCCGACCTTGCCAACCGGCATACCGCCACCGCCGCCAGAACGACGACCGCGCCGCTGGCCCTGACCGCGGCGATCCTCAATGTAGCGTTTGCCCCGCTGTGCGGCGTCTCGATCGTACTCAACCATGTGCTCTGCCCTATGTCGCCCGGGATAGTCTCGTTGCATTCCCGGAGGTCTTCTTTTGAGCGATACTACTGCCGCCCCGTCAGCCCCCGACGTTGGGCTGTCAGACCAGGTGGTGGACTCCAAGGCCCGCGATCGTTCGGTCGAGCGTTTTCGAGACAACGGCATACGGCTGCCGACCTTTGCCGAGCTCCGGCAACCTTCGACCATCGACCCGGCGGTGATTGCCAACCTGGCTGGTGTCGATCGCAATGTTCCCGATGCCCGAAACCTGTTCCGGGTTCACTGGTACAACCCGGAGATAGGAGCCGAAGGCGAACGGGTCGAGGTCCCCGGCCACATCGAGCTGCCATCCTCGCTCACCGGTGTCGATGCTCGAATCGTTCTGGTCGTCGGCGACCGGTTCCCGATGATCACCGCCCACAAGGTGCTGGCCGCCTACGGCTGCCTGGTTCCCCGGGTAGTGACCGGCACGTTCGATCCCACTGTTCACCGAGCTATCTGGCCCTCCACTGGCAACTACGCCCGCGGCGGCATTGCCATCAGTCGCATCATG
>CALHBU010000363.1 GCA_937930655.1 uncultured Acidimicrobiales bacterium
GCCATGGAACTGACGACGGCCGCCAAGTACGGCATGAACGTCACCCACGTGCTCTTGAATAACAGCGAGCTGGGCAAGATCTCCAAGGAACAACGTTCCGCTGATCTCGATGTCTGGCAGACCAGCCTTCAGAACCCCAACTTCGCCACCTTCGCCGACAGCTGCGGCGCCAAGGGTTTCCGGGTCGAGAGCATCGACCAACTCGGGCCGATGCTGGCCGAGGCCCTGGCGTATGACGGACCGGCACTGGTCGACATCGTGTCCGACGCGGCATTGGTCTAGGTCGTGGAACTGGACGAACCGTCCACTCTCCCGCTGGGCGGAAGCCCGCAGACAGTCGCCGGAAACAAGTGGATTCGGGGTTACCACCGGGGTCAACTGGTGGTTGATACCCGCAGCTATCTCAATGTGTGGGAGATCCCGTATTGGCCGTGGTGGTTCTTTCGCCGTGCTGACCTACGCGGCGAACTGATTGAGCGGGCCACCAGCGACAGCAGTCTCCCCGACGGGGCCGTTGGGTTTGATCTGGTCTGTGGAACCGACACGCTCGTTGGTGCTGCTCGGGCATACCCCGACCACCCTGTTCTAAGCGACTGGGTGACGATCAACTTCGATGCGCTTGACCACTGGTTTGAGGAGGACATCGAGGTCTTCGTCCACCCCCGTAGTCCATACACCCGTATCGATGCGTTGGCCTCGTCCCGTCATGTCGTAGTGTCGGTCGACGGCGTTGAACTGGCCGACTCCCGAAAGCCGACCGTGCTGTTTGAGACGGGAGCACCGGCTCGGTTCTATCTACCAATGACCGATGTCAGGCTTGATCTGCTCTCCCAGAATGATCGCCGGGCGTCGTGTCCCTACAAAGGCGACGCTGCGTTCTTTGACGGTCTGATCGGCGAGCAGGTCGTCGCCGATATCGCGTGGACCTACGTGCTTCCCCGTCCAGAATCGACACCCGTGGCCGGCCAGGTGTGCTTCTACAACGAAATCGTCGATATCGACATCGATGGAGAACGCCAGCCTCGACCGGAATCCCACTTCAAGTGACGACTGCCTCCGTACATAAGCGGGCCTCGATCACTACTCGGGTGTGGCTCGATATTGCGTTGTTTGTTGGCTACGTACTTCTGTCTGCTCCCCAGACCACTGGCATCCCGTTTCATGAGTACTTCACCGTGGTCTTCATCCCGATCTTCATTGCCCACATCGTGCTCGACTGGTCGTGGATTTCCCGGGTGTTCCGACCCAGCGACCGCAAGCGTCCCGCTGAGACCAGGTTCAACCGGTCGTTCGACATTGTTCTCTTTGTGGGAATGGTGGTGGTGATCTACTCCGGGTTCATGGTGTCGGAATCGATTCTTCCCGACTTTGGGATTGACCCGAACGCGAGCAGCTTCTGGGCCGGGCTTCATGACGCCGGCGGAAACCTTCTGATCCTGCTGGTTGGTGTGCATGTGGCAATGCACTGGCCGTGGATCAAGCGGAATATTGGCCGCATTCGACCAAAGAGTGCTGACGCATGAGTCCGTGGCTTTCTCGAAACGGCGTGCCCATCGGCCTGGTGGTCCTCGCCTCGCTGGTGGTTGTCGCCGGGTTCGAGCTGGTTGACGCATTCGTGGTGTCCACGCCGGTTGAGGTCGAGGACGGCGAAGCAGACCTGGCTGGAATCACCTCCGTCGCCGGTCTGATAAAGGTGGCGGCGTTCCTTGGTGTCGGAGCGTTGATTGCCGTCCCCCTGCGCCGTCGCTTCCGGCCCCAGGCTCAAGGCGAACAGCGTTGACCGTCGGCGTGGTGCTCGGTGCAGGAGGGCCGCTTGGGTGGGCCTATCACCTGGGCGTTGTGCAGGGCGTTCGCGATGCCATCGATCGAGAGCCAGCCAATGCTGATCGGGTGATTGGCACGTCGGCCGGTGCGGCCATAGCTGCCACCCTGCTGGCCGGTACGCCGACCGAAGAAGTGATTGAGATGATCTCCTCGCCACCAAGTGAGGAGGACCGAGACCACATGCGGTCGATCGGTTCCAACGTTCGCCGCAACCCTTTGCGTGCCTTGCAGCCTGTTGCTCCCGGCCTTGTTCGTTGCGTGCGTCATGTGGGGGTTGCGACGGCTCTTGTTGGTTTGCTGCCTGCTGGCCTCTTCCCCACCTTCATGTTGCGCAAGTTCGCCGCCAGCCATGAATGGCCAGAGCAGCTTTGGGTGCCGAGTGTGAGGCTCGACGATGGCAAAACGGTGGTTTTCGGTCGTGACCAGACCCCCGCGACCCTCGGCGATGCGCTGGAAGCGACGTCGGCGGTGCCCGGGCTGTTTCAGCCGAAGGTCATCGATGGCGCCCGCTACGTCGATGGGGCCGTTGCGTCGTCAACTCACGCCGACTTGCTGGTTCCCGAGGTTCATGAGGTGGTCCTGATCTCCGCGCCAATGGCTCGAGAAGGCGGTGGGCCGATTCGGGCCCGAGCCCGACGAACCCTTGTCCAGGAGCATGACAAGCTCGTCAACGCCGGGTCCCGGCCTCTGATTCTCACACCGGACGCCGAGGTTCTGGCCGCCGCGGACGGATTCCCGCGGCGGCGTCCACAAGCTGCAACCGCGATCGTCGACGCGGCCAAGAGGCAAACCATCGACGCCTTCAACAGCCGCCGGCGCCCTGAGGGCACGTAACGAAGAATTTCGGACTTGGCGGGAATAGGACGCGAGTGGCGAGGGTTCCAGTAGATGTTAACCATACCTAACATTTC
>CALHBU010000364.1 GCA_937930655.1 uncultured Acidimicrobiales bacterium
TTGAGCTATCAGGTGTCCACCGACGACATCGAGGTGGTGGATATTTCGCTTCATCCTCCGTTCACCGACATCCGAACGGTACAGACTGTGCTGGAGGCCGATCGCCTTCCGTTCCACCTTGGAGCCCAGCACTGTTACCACGAAGACTCCGGTGCGTTCACCGGTGAGGTCTCAGCCGGGATGCTGTCCAAGCTGAACGTCAGCTATGTGCTTGCCGGTCACTCGGAACGTCGAGAGGTCTTTAGCGAGAGTGACGAGATGGTGAATCTGAAGGTCAAGGCCATTCTCAAGAACGAGATGCTGCCCATACTCTGCTGTGGCGAAACCCTCGAAGAGCGTGAGGCCGACGAAGCCGAGAGCAAGGTGGCGGGCCAGATCATGGCCGGCCTTTCCGGCCTGAGTCCCGAACAGGTTGGTTCGATGGTTTGCGCCTACGAGCCCATCTGGGCCATCGGCACCGGCAAGACAGCATCGTCGGAGGATGCCCAGGCCATGTGCGCGGTTGTCCGAAACACGATCAGAGACAACTTCGGAGACGAAGCGGCTGATGCGGTCCGGATCCAGTACGGCGGTTCGGTCAAGCCCGACAATGCGCCGGAACTCATGGCCCAGCCCGACATCGATGGGGCTCTGGTGGGCGGTGCCTGCCTCGAGGCCGAGTCGTTCGGTCGGATCATTCAGTACCGCCTGGTTGAGACCGAGTAGCGGCTTGTCTGGAGGGACGAGGACAGCGTGGCTTGCGCTGCTGCTCGTCCTGTCTGCCTGCACTAGCGGAGGACCATCCTCTGGGGTCAACGGAAGAGCAACTGACTCCTCGGACCCCGTTGTCGCAACCGCCCCACCCAGCGGGGGAGAGGTCGACGCTGATGCGCCATCGAACAGCGGGCCGGTGCTTCCCACACTCGACGTTGGACCCAACACCCTGGTGTGGGTCCACGATCAAGAGCCGACCAGCATGCACTACGACGATCCGCGGCACCGGTTGGCGGTCACGTCGTGGATTCGACGCTCACTGCTGGAGGGTTTGTTCGGTGTCAGCGGATCGACCGAGTTCTATCCCGAGTTGTTGGTGTCGGAGGGCGAGGTCGTCGAGAACGGCAATGGGTCGGTAACGATCAACCTCACCCTGCGGAATGGGCTGCGTTGGTCCAACGGCGACCGGCTGACCACGGCCCATGTCGAGTACACGTGGGGTATCTGGCAGGAAGGCTGTGTCCTCGACGACGACGGCACCCTGGCGGCCAGCGGCGACGAGTGCGTGTACCAAGCTGGCGATCGTGAGGGCTACGAGCTCATTTCGGGCCTCACGGTGTCCAGCCCTACCGAATTCTCCATCACCATGGAGCGTTTCTATGCCGGTTGGCGGGAGTTGTTCGACGAGATCTTCCACCCGTCGTTCGGTGCCGATGCGGCTGCCGTAAACGAGGCCTTCGAGAGCTGGACGGAGGCCGATCAGTTGGTATCGGCTGGGCCGCTGCTGCTCGACAGCTGGGAAAGGGGAGTGGCCATGCACTTGGTGCGGAACGACCGCTACCACGGTTCGGAGAGCCCCGACGCCCGGAATCGGGGGGAGGCCTCAGTCGATGGAGTAGTCGTTGTTTTCGTTCAGAACACCGAGACCCAGATCCGAGCCATAGAGACCGGCGAAGCCCATGTGATCATGACCCAGCCCCAACTGGCGTTCGCCGAGCGGTTGGGTTCCAGCACCGACTTCACGGTGGCGTCGTCGGCTGGGGCCGAGTTTGAGCACTGGGGCTTGAACGTTCTCAACCCTCACCTGGCCGATCCGCTCGTCAGGCAGGCGTTGGCGATGGCTCTCGACAAGAGCGAGGTGGTCGAGGAGCTCTACCGGCCACTGTTTGGCAATGTTCTGCCTCGGAGCGGGCTGGGCAATGTCTACTGGCTGACCAACCAACGGTTCTACGAGGATCATCAAGCCATCTATTCAGGTAGTCAGGTTGACGAAGCCGAAGCCGTGTTGGCCGAGGCTGGCTATTCGAAAGCTGACGATGGCGTCCACGATCACCCCGAGCGTGGTCGACTGTCGCTACGAGTGGGAACGACCGGTGGCAATCCTCTGCGGGAACGCCAACAGGAGATCATTCAGGCCCAGATGGCCAAGGCTGGGATCGAGATCGTCATCGACAACGTTGCGGGCTCGGCGTATCTCTCGACCAAGCCTTTTTCGGCCGATGCGCTCTTGGCGTCGGTGACAGGAGGAGCCGATGGGGATCCGACGGTTTGGGACATTGCCCAGTTTGCCTGGGCCGGTGGTCCGTGGCCTGGCGGTAACTCCGACAACTACCGCTCGGGACTGGCGTCGAACCCTTACGGCTATGCCAACGTCGACTTTGACGAGCTGGCAGCCGACTGCGACGCCACGGTCGACGAGATCGAACGGGCGGCCTGTTACAACCAGCTTGACCTATATCTGACCTCGCTGGAACTGAGCGACGACGGACTGGTGGTGCTGCCGTTGACGCAGAAGCCGACGTTCTACGGGTACCTGTCGAGCGTGCTGTCGGGGGCTGGAATTGCGTCCGGGGCGGACGCCGCTGGACCGTTGGCCAATGTGGTGGACTTCAGCTTCAAATAGCGGTGCTAGTCTGCACGTCGTCATGGTCTGGATTTTCGGTTCGCTCTACATACTCTTCGGCCTCATCACCATCGTGCTGGTTCTCCTGCACAGCG
>CALHBU010000365.1 GCA_937930655.1 uncultured Acidimicrobiales bacterium
ACCATGCAGGCCACCATCGCCGCTGGGTCCCTCACCGATCTTTGCGAAGCCAAACTCGGGGACCCGACGCTGGCCGTCGCACTCACAACCGGTATTGGTGACGTTGTCTCAGCCCAACCGGCCAGCGAGATGTGGCGGCTGGCCAACGAAACGTCCGATGCCGATTTCGAGCAGCAGTTCGCTCGTTTCCTGCGGGTCCACGGCCACCGAGGGCCCAACGAATTCTCACTTGCCGGTCGGGACTGGGCTGCCTTCCCCGAGGTGGCAATGGCCGCCATCAACACCATGGGCGACGCCCCCGCCGATCGCTCCCCTGCTCGTCTGCAACAACAACTGGTGGCCCAACGAGAAGAGGCACTGTCCGCGGCCAGGAAGACAATGGGTTGGCAGAGCCGCCGCCTCGACCATGCCATACGCAACACCGCGCTCTGGTCGCGGGCACGAGAAGAATCAAAGAACCAGGTGATACGAGGCAACCAGTTGACTCGTCACGCCTTTTTGGAACTCCTCCGTCGAGCTGCCGAGAACGGAGGCGTTCCTGATCGGGTAGGGCCCCTGCTCCTAGAGACCGACGAGTTCCTGGCCTACCTGGACGATCCACCATCCATGGTCGACCTCATCGAAGAGCGTCGGCTTGGCCATCAGGCGCGATCAGATCGAGAGCCTCCATTCGCCTTCGACACCGGCCAGCACCACGGGTCGTTCCCTCCGGTATCGACATGGAACCTCCGGGCCAGCCCCGGACAACTGGCCCAACCTGGTGCTGTGTTTCAAGGTTCTGCTGGAGCACCGGGTCGAGCCATTGGGCGAGCCCGGGTGTTGACCGATCCGGCCGAGCCCGGAGCACTCGAATCGGGCGATGTTCTAGTGGCGCCACTCACCGATCCCTCGTGGACGCCTCTGTTCCTGGCCGCCAGCGCCGTCGTCGTCGAGGTTGGGGCAGCCATGAGCCATTCGATGATCGTCTCCCGGGAACTTGGCATTCCGTGCGTGGTCGGCATCGACGACATCACCCGGCTGGTAGCCGACGGCACAACGCTGGAGGTCGACGGCCAGGCCGGGACCGTCACGATCCTCGGCAGCTAGCGGGCGCCATCAAGGAGCGACTCGAAGCCGGCCGCCTGATACGGCCCGAGCACCACCTGTTCCAACACACCAATGCCGGTTCGTTCACCATCTGATGCCCGCACGACTTGCTGGACATGCAGATTCTCGGGGGCCAACAAGTCGAGGGCGGCCGGATCGAAGGTTTCGCCCCCAATGGCGAGTTCGCCCTTCCACGAGCCCTGCTTCCATTCCGGGTGCCCATAGCCAAGCCCCTTCATCTGAAAGCGAAGCAGCGGCTCGAGCGAGATGGTCCGCATGTCGCCCTGGAGAGGCACAAGATCAATGGTGGCCGACGATGCCAACCGAGTGCCGGGGTGATAGCTCACCTGATGGCGGGCTGTCGCCATCCGGGTATCGGTGTCGTCGTACTCGGTCGGGATGTCGGACTCAGCGGCGAACAGTGGCGCTTCGATACCCTCCCGGACGAGAGCCTCGCCCTTTGGTCCATCGAAGAAGATGGCATGGCTCACATGATCGTCCCAGAACAATGGGGCCCAAAGAAAGAAGAACTGTCGACGATGGTTTGGCACACCACCGCTCTCGGGCTCACCGACGCCACGTACCCCCCAACTCCGGTCCTTGGTGGCATGCCAGTCGACGACGTCAAGCTCGCCATCGGGATGGACAACGGTGCCGTTCCAAACCCCGAACTGGTCAAACCGGGTGGCGTCCATCACTCGGCGAGTGCCCGACCACAGGGTTTGCCGACCTTCCTGGATGGGCGCAGTGCGAGCCGAGAACGTCAGATCGCAGGCCAGGCCAGTCTGGTTGTCGTCCAACACCACTCGGTGGCGACGAAGCGGCTCGACCACCTCGATACGGAACGGACCAACCGACATGTCGGTCCGTTCGTTGGGAGCGACTCGGGAGCCGTAGAAACAGTGCTGGAAACCGTCGGTTGACACCGTACTGAATGCTCCGTCGAGGATGCCTCGATGAGGGTAGATAGCCATTCCAACACCGAAGTAACTCGAACCGTCGGCCGAGTAGCCATTGAACCAGGTGCGGTCGTAGACGTTGCGATCCGAGGTGGCCGGATGGGCCAGAGGCTCGGGTGTCTGATGGACGGGATAGTCGTCGAGGCGGTTGAGCATCAGCCGGCGAGCGTCATCTGCCGGTCCCGGGCAAAACTCGACACCAGCAACACGCCAGCCGCCAGAATGCCGATCATCGACAGGACGTGGAAGCCGGTCATGTCCAACACGATGCCCGATGCCAGCGCGGCCACTCCCGACACAATGCTGGCCATGAGGTCGGCCGCTCCCTGCACAGTGACCCGGTCGCCTTCGTCGACCGATTGAGTGAGCAACGCGCTCCCGGCGACCATGCCGAACGACCAGCCCAACCCGAGCAGATACAACCCGGGGAACATCAAGATGCTGGGGGCTTCGCCGGCCAGGGCCGTCATCGCAGTAGCCACCATCAGAACAGCACCCCCGATGGCGATGGCCCGCACCTGTCCGAAGCGGTCGGCGGCCCAGCCAGCTATCGGGGCAAACGCGAACATGCCGGCGGTATGGGCCGAGAGCACCAGTCCGATGGTGCCGACATCGTGGTCGTGGGCCTTCATGTGCAACGGGGTCATGGCCATCACCCCGACCATCACCGCCTGGGAAACCACCAGCGAGATCAACGCCAACTTCGCCATTGGGCTGGCCAGCATGATGCTGACGCCTTGGGAGAAACTGGCTCGCTTCGGGGTTGATGCGGTATCGATGCCGCCAACCAAC
>CALHBU010000366.1 GCA_937930655.1 uncultured Acidimicrobiales bacterium
CCTTGTCGATCCGGCCGATGACGCTGTTGGCCGTGCCCTGGTCGGGGTCGGCATGAGTGCGGGATCCATTCGAGAGGCGAGGGACCGTCTGTTTCGGTCGACCTTGGCCTCTGTTGGAGTCGAGACCAAACGACCTGCGCCGGTAGCGGCCGCAAGACTGCGCCGAGGTCGCCGCACCAGCTTTGGGCAGTCGGCCAAGTTGGCCATCGAGCGAACCTTGGCCTCGGCAACCAGATCCAACGATGGACACATCGGCACGGCTCACCTGCTGTGGGGGGTCGTCGCAGCCGAGGTCGGCTTGACGCCAGCCCTGTTGACTGAACTCGGAACCAGCGCTGACGACCTGGGAACCAAGCTCGAAGTCTGAGCTGGTCACTGATCGGCCAAGTCTTTTTCATAACGATGACAGGGAATGGCTATCGGTCCGCTCGGGCCGGCCGCCTCGTAGTCGAAGCGCCCTTCGTCGCTCCAACCTCGTCGCTCGTAGAACGCACGGGCCCGACCATTGCCAGGAACCACCGCCAACCAGGCCCGGCCATGTCCAGCGGCAGCGATCTGCTGCTCAGCTTCGGCTAGCAACACCTCCGCGAGTCCAGACCCGCGGTGATCTCGCCCGAGATAGACCTGTTCGAGTTCGTCATCGACCACCATCACGAACCCGGCAACGGCGCCATCGACGTCGACCACCGTGGTATCGGCGACGCGGTGTGGGGCCCGGGACTGAAACGACTCGAGTGTGCGGGCTGGCAGTGCTTCGTCAGGGACATGCCCCACATGGCCGTCCCGCCATCCCTCGTACCAAATGACCGCTATGGTGGCGGCGTCACCAGCCGTGGCGGGTCGCAGTGAAGAGGTGCTCGAGGCCGTCATGCTGGCCGCTGGTCTAGTCGAATCGCAAAGAGGCCGGCCAGCACGATGATGAGACAGCCGATGCCGGTGAGCACATCGAGCGACTCGTCGAAGACCAACACCCCGATCACCACCGCCGCCACCAGCGTTGTGTAGCGAAACGGGGCCGAGACACTGAGCTCGCCAACCCGGACCGTCTGAATGGTGAAGATGTAGCCAACCATCAGACACAGGCAGGCCAGCCCGAGGAAGACGAGAGCTCGAAGCGTTACCGGGCCCCAGCCACTGAAGATCGACAGAAGGCCCATGAACGTCGTGAGGGACACAGCGGTCAGCAGAGCAACTGGCAACGGCGAGATGTCGTCGTCGATCCGTTGCGTCGCAAGCTCTCGTACAACCATCACCGCAGCGGCCGCCACGACGGCCAGTGACCAGACCGAGAAGCCGTCGGTGGCTGGTCGGACCACGGCCAGAACGCCGGCGAATCCGGCTAGCACCGCCAGGTATTGGAGGCCGCTGACTCGTTCACCAAGGGTGGCTGCCGCCGCCAGCGTGACCGCGAACGGCACCAGCAGCAGGATGGTTTGAGCGTTGGCAAAGTCCATCCGCACCAGGGCCGCGAAGAACACGGCCGTGGCCACCAGCTCGGCTGCCACTCGGGCGACCAGCGGTGGTTGGAGATGAATCCGGGTGAGGCGATCGCCTCGAACCTGGCTGGCGGCGGCAAACAACACGGTCATGGCGATGCCTCGAAAGAACAGAGCCTGGTAGACATCGAGGCCCTCATCGGTTGCCGCTCGGACGAAGGCATCGTTGATGACGTAACCGAGGGAGCCGATCACCATGTAGAGGCAACCCTGCGCATTTGGGGACAGCGCAGTGGGGGAGAGCGTCAAGCGCCAGCCTCGACGGTGCGGCCATCGACGAGAGCGACCGCCTCGATCTCGAACATCAGCTCGGGGTAGGCCAAGGCGCTCACCTCGCAGAGCGTGTCGGCCGGGTACGGCGCCGTGAAGACCTCTTGCCGTAGCTCGACCACCTGCGGGAAGTACGACATGTCGGTGACGAAGATGGTGACCTTGACCACTTGGTCCAGGCTCGAGCCTGCGGTCTGCAGGATGCGTTCCAGCTTGCCGACCGAGTGGCGAGCCTGCGCCATGAAGTCGCCAACGCCAACGATGGAGCCGTCATCGGCGACCGCGGCCTGACCGGAGATGAAGATCAGATCGCCGACGGTGAAGCCCTGCGAGATGTACACCTCGGCCTGCCGGTCAGGTGTCGTGCTGATGCGGACTGCGTCTCTGGCCATCAGCGAACACTACGCTTGGGCAATCAGGGAGGTCGCAATGGACGACGATCGTCGAACTCAACTGGAAGCCGAGATCACCGAGTTCATGGGTCGGTACAACGCCGCCTTTGTCAGCGGTACGCGGGATGATCTGGAGGCGCTGGTTCACCTGCCGGTTATCTATGTCTCGGAGACCGAAGCCCAGGTTCGGGAGAAGTACCCGTTCGATCCAGAGAAGATGCGGTCGGCCACCGGGTTCCATCACCCCGAGACCGAGACCACCATCGTCCACCTCGAGGAGAACAGGGCTCACCTGACCATCGAAGGCACCCGTCATCGGGAGGACGGCTCGGTCATCGAGTCGATCGACAGCTTCTACATCCTCCATAAGCGCGACGACGCGTGGAAGGTCTCGGTGTTCTCTGGAGTCCGGGGAGCTCGGGCCTAGCGACCGGCCAAAGACTGCCGGATAGGCGGTCGCTCGTCTCGGGTGACATCGTTGGTGGAACGAAGCGTGACGCCACTAGGGGAGTGACCAAATGAAACTTGGATTCATAGGTGTCGGCAACATGGGTGGCCCAATGGCGGGCCATGTCGTTGCTGCCGGACACGATGTAGCGGTGTTCGATTTGTCGGCCGCTGCCGTCGACCCGTTGGCAGAGGCAGGGGCTCGTCGAGCCAGTTCGCCGGCTGACGCCGCCGACGGGGCCGAGGCCGTGCTCTTGTCGCTGCCGATGCCCAAAGACGTTGAACAGATCGTGACCGGAGACGGCGGCTTGCGGGAGACCATGCAGGCTGGCAGCGCCATCCTGGATCTCACCACCAGTTCGGCCACCGTCAGTCGTCAGCTGGCCGAGCAATGCGCGGCCAACAACATCAGCTTCCTCGATGCACCGGTATCGGGAGGCGTCGGCGGTGCCCGGCGTGGCAAGCTGGCCGTGATGGTCGGCGGGCCGGAGGATGTCTTCGAGACCTACAAACCAGTGCTCGACACCTTCGCCGCCAAAGTCGTTCGATGCGGCGACGTTGGCACCGGCAATGTGGTCAAGTTGGTCAACAACATGCTGGCGTTCGTCAACATGATGGGCGCCACCGAAGGGCTCCTGCTCGGGGCCAAGGCCGGGGTCGACCCCAATGTGCTGCGGGAAGTCGTCCAAGCCAGTAGCGGTGACAGCTTCGTGTGGTCGGGTGGTACCAAGGCCATCCTCAGGGACACCCTGCCGCCATCGTTCACCACAACGCTGGCCAGCAAAGACATCGGCCTGGCCGTCGACCTAGCCGACGAGCTCGACGTGCCGGTCCCCATGGGTAGCCATGTAGCCGGGCTGCTCACCGGCTATCGCGACAACGGCTTTGCTGACGAAGACATCTTGGCCACCGTTCGGGCCCTGGAAGAACAAGCCGGGTTCACGGTGAGAGGACTGGCAGCCGATGACAGCTGACGAACAGGTCGCCCCTTCTCCGGGTGACTTGCCTCTCGACCATCTCCTGGTGCTCGACCTCACCGCCTTCCGGGCCGGGCCAACCGCGGTCCGTCAGTTGTCGGACTGGGGAGCCAGAGTCATCACCATCGAACGACCTCCGGTCGACGGGGGCGAGGGACTGTTGGGTACCCGGCTCGGTTCTGATTTTCAGAACCTGCGCCGGAACAATCAGTCGTTGACCGTCGACCTCAAGAGCCCCGAGGGAAAGGCCATCTTCCTCGAGCTGGTGGCGAAGGCCGACGTCGTCGTCGAGAACTTTGCCCCCGGGGTGACCGAGCGTCTCGGTCTCGACTGGCCGTCGCTTCATGAGCTCAACCCCCGCCTGGTGTACGCCAGCATTTCCGGCTTCGGCCAGATCGGACCGTGGTCCAACCGGCCGGGTTACGACCAGGTGGCCCAGGGCATGTCGGGCCTCATGTCGGTGACCGGTCTGCCCGGCCAGGGTCCGGTTCGTTCAGGCCATGCCGTGGCCGATAGCTCATCGGGCGTCTATCTGTCGTTCGGCATTCTCATGGCCATCATCCGTCGAGACCGGACCGGCGAGGGTTCGTGGATCCGTACCTCGCTGTTGGAGGCCCTCATCTCGATGATGGACTTCCAGGCGGCCCGGGTACTGATGGAGGGCGTCGTGCCCGAACAACAGGGCAACCATCACCCCACCGGCGTACCGATGGGAACGTTCCCGGCCAGCGACGGTGTCTTCAATCTGGCTCCCGGCACCAACGCTCACTTCCAAGCGGTCTGCCGAGTGCTCGGTCACCCCGAATGGATCGATGACGAGCGCTACGCCAAGCCAGGGTCGCGTCGAAAGCGTCGGGAAGAGGTCAACACCATGATCGCCGAGGTCACTTCGACCAAGCCGGTCGACCATTGGATTGCGGCCTTCCTCGAGGTTGGCGTGCCGTCCGGACCGGTGCTCGATCTGGGCCAGGTGTTCGATCATCCCCAGGTCCAGGCTCTGGGCATTGCTCAACCGGTCGAGCACCCGGAGCATGAGAACGCGGCCGTCGTCGGTCAGCCCCTGACCTTCGGCGACGGTGTTGGCGAACGAGGAGTACGTCGGGCCGCACCGTCGCTGGGCGAGCACACCGACGCCATCCTGGCCGAGCTCGGGCGAGACGGGTCGGCTATCGAAGCTCTTCGTTCATCGGGCATCGTCTGAGCTAGCCGCTCTACAGCGAGGCTAAGAACCGGAGCATCAGAGCAGTCGTCGGCTCCGGCTTCTCCATTTGCACCCAGTGACCAGCGCCGTCGACCAACTCGATGAACCGTAGGTCGTCGAACTTCTGAGAGAAACGCTCCTGCCAACCGGACGCGATGAGCAGCACATCGTCATCGGCTCCGGCCACGAAGGCCGCGGGCTGGGTGAAGCGGGCACCTTTGAGCTCAGGTGACCGGTCGTTGTTGGTCGGCAGGTTCCGGTACCAATGATTGGGTCCGGTGAAGCCGTTGGCGAACTGTTCGACGTAGAAGGCGAGGTCGTCCTGGGTCAGCCAAGAGGGCAGCTCGTCGGGCGGCGGAAAGACCTGGTCGAAGCGGGCCTCGGCCGGATGTTCGAGTTGGCCAACGAACGACGACTCGGGCGAGTCGGCGCTGAGGGCGTAATAGAGCCCGAGAAGACTGGTTTCGAGGTCGGCGTCGAGTTGGGCTTCGGCCAGGCCGAGCGTTTGAAAAAGACGCATGTACCAGAAGCGGCCTTCGGTGTTCTCAGGCCATACCTCTCGAGGACCAAGCCGCCAGCCCGGGACCGATAGCCCCATGACCGCCGTTGCTCGGTCGGGGTGCATCAAGGCGGTGTTCCACGACACCAGGCAGCCGAAGTCATGGCCGATCACCGTGAACTGGGGCGAGTCCAAGGCCTCGGCCAGTCCGATGACGTCGTCGACCAGGGTCGGCATGCCGTAGGCATCGATGTTGTCGGGTCGGCTGCTGTTGCCGTAGCCCCGCTGGTTTGGCACCGCTACCCGGTAGCCGGCCTTGACCAACGGATCGATCTGATGACGCCATAAGTACCAGGTCTGCGGCCAACCATGGAGCAGGACGACCAGCGGTCCCTCGCCCTCAACCACGGTCTCCAACGTGATGCCGTTGGTATCGATCATCTCAATGTTGCGGTCCATGCTCCCTCTCGGATGCCTCTCGGTTGGCACCATGGTGGCAGATCGCCTGGGACTCCAAGTCCTGGTCGCGACTAGCCTTTGGGAACACAAAACTTCAGGGGACCAGTATGGCTTACGACCTTGTTCTTCGCGGTGGCACGATCATTGATGGCACCGGCGCGCCGGCCTATCAGGCTGATGTCGCTATCAAAGACGATCGGATCGTCGCCATCGGCGACTGCCCCGATGACTCGGCGGTGACCCACGATGCCACCGGCAAGCTGGTCACTCCCGGCTTCGTCGACATCCACACCCACCTCGACGCCCAACTGGCATGGGACCCGGTCGGCACCGTGTCGTGTTGGCATGGCGTGACCAGCGCCGTCATGGGCAACTGCGGCGTGACCTTCGCTCCCTGCAAGCCAGCCGACCGTCAGATGCTGGCCGAGATGATGGAGTCGGTCGAGGACATTCCCGCCGATGCCATCATGTCCGGCCTTCCTTGGGATTGGGAGAGCTACCCCGAGTATCTCGACAGCTACGCCAAGATGCCGAAGGGCCTCAACGTCGGCGGCATGGTGGGGCATTGCTCGGTTCGAGTAGCGGCCATGGGAGAACGCGCCGTCGATCAACACCACGCCAGCGCCGAGGACATCGTCGAGATGTGCCGCCTGGTCGAAGAGGCTATGGAGGGCGGGGCCCTCGGCTTCTCGACCTCCCGCACCTACCTGCACCAAACCCCCGATGGTCGAGAGGTGCCGGGCACATGGGCCGCGCCCGAAGAGCTGTTGGCTATCGGTGAGGTGATGGGTCGCCTTGGCAAGGGAGTCTTTGAGTGCGCGGTCGACAACGACCGACAGGTCCACGGCCTGGTGGGCGAGAAAGACCGCACCGTCATCGAGCGCGAGGTCGGCTGGATGAAGGAGCTGTCCATCCGCACCGGTCGGCCGGTGACCTTCGGCTTCGTCCAGAACCGGTCCGATCCGGATGGCTGGAAGTACTGGCTCGAACTGGTGGCCGAAGCCAACGCGGCCGGCGCCGACATCCGCCCCCAGACCACCACCAGGGGCATCGGTGTGTTGTTCGGCTTGGCTAACCGCACGCCCTTCGACAACTGCAGCAAAGACTGGCGAGCGCTACGAGAGCTGCCTTTTCCCGAGAAGCTGGCCAAGCTGGCCGACGCAGACTTCAAGGCCAAGTTGGTGGCCGATGCCATTGCCAAGCCAACCAAGCTCGACCTCGACGGGGTGTACCGACTGGACTCGACACGGGTTAACTACGAGCCGGACTCCAACGAGACCTTGACTGCTCACGCCGAAGCCAGAGGCGTTTCGCCAGCCGAGGCCTTCCTCGATATGGCCATCGAGACCGAGGCCAAGGGTCTCTGGAACTATCCGTTCCTCAACTTCGACTTCGACGCCATCGAGGCCAAGATCAAAGATCCCAGTGTCATCCTTGGTATTGGCGATGCTGGTGCCCATTGCGGTCAGATCCAGGACGCCAGTCAGTCCACCTACTTCCTCACCCGGTGGGTCCGAGATTCCCA
>CALHBU010000367.1 GCA_937930655.1 uncultured Acidimicrobiales bacterium
CGAGCGATCACTTTGAGACACAGCGTTTCGTCGGCGCCCTCGAAGATGCTTAGGACTCGGGCATCGACGAAGTAGCGGCTCACGTCGTACTCCTCGGCGAAGCCCATACCGCCGTGAATCTGCAGCGCTTCTCTGGTGACCCACTCGGCTGCTTTGCAGACGTAGGCCTTGATCATCGAGGCCTCCATCTTGCCCTCGCCCTTGGCCATCATTCGGCCGACCGAATACGAGAACTGGCGGGATGCCTGAATGATGGCGGCCATGCGGGTGAGCTTGGCCTGAGTGAGCTGGTACTCGGCGATGGGCTCGCCGAACACCACCCGGTTCTGGGCGTAGTCGACGGCTGCGTCGTAGGCAGCCTGCATGACGCCAACGGCGCGAGCGGCGGTTTGCAGGCGACCATTCTCGAAGCCAGCCATCTGGAAGTAGAAGCCGCGGCCTTCGCCTTCCTCCATGCCGATCAGGTTCTCGGCCGGCACGAAGAAGTTGTCGAAGGCGATCTCGTAGCTGTGCATGCCCCGGTAGCCGATGGTGTCGATGGCCCGGGCTTCCATCTTGCCTCCACCCGGTTGCTCCTGAGTGAAGTCGTGGCCGGCGGCCCGTTCCTTGGGGCAGATGAGAATGGAGAGACCACGATGGCCGAGGCTGCGATCGGGGTCGGTCCGGACCAGGAGCATCAGGATGTCGGCTCGACCGGCGAAGGTGCACCAGGTCTTCACGCCGGTGACGAGCCAACCAGGATTGCCGGCACCGTCGTCGCCCTTCACTGCGGTGACCTTTACCCCGGCTACGTCAGACCCGAAGTCGGGTTCGGTTACAGCGACCGCATTCATGATCTCGCCGGCGGCCAACTGCGGTAGCCACTTCTGCTTCTGTTCTTCGGTGCCGCCGGCCTCGAGGGCCCGGGCCAGAATCTCGGGACGGGTGATCAACGAACCACCGGCACCAAGCGATGCCCGGCTGAGCTCCTCGGTGGCGATGACCATGCCGTAGTAGTCGGACTCGCCACCGGTGGCGAAGCCGCCGAACTCCTCGGGAATGGAGAGACCGAACACCCCCATCTCGGCCAGCCCTTGGATGATGTCCTCGGGGATGTCGTCGTTGGAACGATGGATGTGTTCGGCCCGAGGGGCGATCTGCTCGGCGCCAAAGCGGCGGAACGTGTCCTCGGCCAGTTCGAACTCCTGGTCCAGGTGGCGGGGGCCCTCCAGAAAGGCCATCTCGGCCAAGGTGCCAGGGTCTCGCCAGGCGGCGACGAATTCCCGGGCGCCATCGAGTGCACCGGGTGTTGATGCCCATTGTGACTCCCGTCCCCACAATTTCGTGGCCAGATCGGCGACTGCATCGGCGACAAAGACGCAGGTCAGCTTGGCTTCAAGCTCGCCCTTGGCTCCGTAGTCGAGCATGCCCCGGGCAGTCTCAATGGCGGCTGCGGCATGAGCAATGTCGTAGGCCATTACCTGGTCGGCATCGACCGAGCTGGTCTCCTTGAGATGAACGGTTGCTCCGCGGATAATTCCGGCTGCAAGTTCGATGGCTGAGGCGGCGTCTTGAAGATCTGGCGTCGTCATGGGTGCTGAGGGTAGAAGACTCAGGCTCGCATCCTCACATCGGACGCAGCTGCTCCAGAATGTCCGAGACCTCCGGTCGATCATCGGGCCCCGACCCAGCGTAGATCCACTGCACCCTGCCACCGGGACCGACGATGGCGTTGCCACCGAGTTGCAGGGTGTCTCCAGTCGCTCGCTCTAGTTTGCCGCCGGACCGAAGCAGCTCGATGTACTTCCTGGCTGGCCTCCATCCCCAAACCCGCCAGACCGAACCTCGCCCGAACCCGAAGGCCGCATAGAGCAGGCGGTCGGGGTCGGCCACCACAGTCAAAGGAGCGGCAAATCGTCGCTGGTAGGCGGCGAGCGTCCGCTGTGCGCTGAACGTCACGACAAGAACCTCGGCGCCGAGTTCGGTGATCTCATCGAGCCGAGCGCGCACGGCGTCGACGTGGGCCCGACAGGGCAGTCAGGCCAGATGCCGATGGAAGATCAACAATGTGGTGCTCGTGACTTGCCGGGGATTCCAGCTCTTGCCGTCATGGTCGATTAGCTCAACGTCGGGTAGGACATCACCGAGTGCGAACGGGCCGGTCGAAGTCACATGATCATCCAAGCACGGTGGTCTAGGTTTCCCACGTGCCCGACGAACTTCTTGACTGGTTCGAGTCTCAGGCCCGGGATCTGCCGTGGCGGGCAACTCGAGAACCGTGGTCGATCCTGGTTGCTGAGTTGATGCTCCAACAAACACAGGTCAGTCGGGTGACCGAACGATGGCCCCGCTTTCTTGTCCGCTTTCCGGACCCGTCGGTTTGTGCCGCAGCTCCCGTCGCAGATGTCATCGATGAGTGGTCGGGCCTTGGATACAACCGACGTGCCGTCAACCTTCATCGGGCCGCCACCGCCATCACCATCGAGCACGATGGTCGGGTACCCACCGACCTGGGAGACCTGCTGGCCCTACCTGGCATCGGGCCCTACACCGCCAGGGCGTTGCGGGTCTTCGCCTTCGAGATCGACGACGCGGTGGTCGACACCAATGTGGCCCGAATACTTGCTCGCACCCTCAACCGGACCCTCAAGCCAGCGGAGGCTCAGCGGGAAGCCGATCGGCGTGTGCCCGCCGACGACGGTTGGCGGTGGAACCAGGCCATGCTCGACCTCGGCGCTCGCCACTGCTCGTCGAAGCCGGTGTGTGTCGATTGTCCACTCAGCGAGGGTTGCAGCTGGTTTGCGTCGGGATGCCCCGACCCTGACCCAGCTATCGGGTCAGCATCGGTCTCCACAAAGCAGAGCACGTTCGCGGGAAGCGACCGTGAGGGTCGCGGCCGGCTGGTCCGCCAACTTCGGTCCGGTCCGGTCGCTGTTGGTCAGGTCAACGATGTGCTGGGTTGGCCCAACGATCCAGCCCGTTGCCGGCGAGTTCTCGATCGACTTGTGGGCGACGGCCTGGTTGCGTTCGATGACGATGAGGTCAGCCTGCCGGCCGGACCGTGACCTAGATCCGTTCGGACAACAGGTCGAAGCCCGGACCCTGAAGGTGTTGCAACGCTGCGCCCCGACCGAGAAGGGCCATAAGGAGTTCTAGAGCCGGCCCTTCGAGCTCTGCTCCTTTGCCGAACTTCCATTTGATGTCGGTAGCAATCAACCGCAGCCCGGCGTAGCGCTTGGGCTTCACGAACAACTGGTTCGATTTGTTGCCGACCACGAAGGTGAGCGCCGGATCGACCTCGAGAGGCTTGACCTCCAGCTTGAGACCGAGCGGGCGGGCAATGTCCTGACTGTGGACCAGGATGTCGGTGAGCGGGGCGGCAGGCCCCATGCTTGGCGGGCTCCACACGTTGTTGGCGTTGGCTCGAAGAAGCTTGATCAGTTCAGCGGGCGGCTTCTCGCCGAACTCTCGGGCCAACCGATCGAAGCCCTTGGCGAAGCCTCCGGCCTTGACCACGGCCGCAGTGGTTCGCCAGCTCGGGGAGAGCGCCGGGGTGAGAAGGTGGCCGACCACATGGCGCACTTCCCACCCGTCGCAATAGGTCTCGGTGTTCCACTCGGCGTCGGTGAGACCATCCAATAGCTCAGCCAAGGCGCGTCGATGTTTGGCCACCAGAGCGACCTTCGCATCCTTTGCTTTGAACGGCTCCGGCTCCGGTTTGCCTGTTGGCTCGGAATCGGAAGATTCGTCCGAGCTCAGCCTCAGGCTCCGGTCAACTTGTCGATGAGAGCGTCGATGGCCTTATCGGCGATGGTGGTCATCTCGTCGTCGGTCCGGTCCTGGATCGGATGTTCGACGAAGTGACGATCGGGCTGGAAGCCAAGAGCTTCACCCTGCTTCTGAGCTGCATCAGTGAAGACGTTGCTGGCCACGAAGACTCCGGGGATACCGCGACGCTCGAGATCGGTGATGTCGTGCACACTGCACGACGTGCAGCTGCCTCAATCGGCTAATGCTTCGATCACCGCATCACAGCTGGTGGCGATCTCGTGACGGAGATCGACCGGGGCTGGCTTGGTGAAGGTGGGTTTGGCGAATCGTTTCACCGTGGCACCCATGTCGCCGAGACGCTCTTCCAAGCGGTCGAGGAACTTGTCGCCTCGTGGCTTGGAGATGTCGAGCAGCCCGACAACCTTGCCTTCGAGGGAATCGAGACGGTCTACCCGCTCGATTGCCTCGGCCGCCTTGCCGGCGGTTGGATCCAGAACTGTGGTCATGTGGAGATCCTCCTCTGAGCGACCATCATCTCACAACTCGTTGCCTGTCACATCCCTCTGTCACATCCAGGGGCTGATCGGGACGCTGACCGGCTCGCTGCCCTTTGGCCCGCCGACCCAACCGGAGAGCACGGCCGAGAACATGCCGGCATCGCCGCCGACGTGGGCGATCAACAGACCCTCGGGCCGGAATTTCGGTAGTGGTTTGCCGGCAAAGCTCGGAGGGAACCCCTCATCGATACCGCCAGCCCCTCGCACCATGTCGTCTCCGTCGAGCACCAGAAGGTCCTCCAACTCCGAGCGGAGGCGAGCAGTATCCCAGCCGGCATCTCTGAACGTTCGGGCGTGCTCTGGTGAGATCAGAAGCATGGCGTCGAAGCCGTTGGCCAGCTTGGGGTGCCCGGTATTTCGCAGAACAGCGGCGAAGGTGCGCACCAGCGACTCCGGCGTGCGGGAGAGTTGATCGACGATGGGGGTCGGGCCCTGACCGCCAAACAGAGTGATGGCATCGACCCCCGGTTCGATGCCCCGTTCGGCCGACAACGGGGTGAAGGGCGAATCGTGTTCCCGCTCGGCGAAGCAGAGCCCCAGCTTGCTGGGAGCTCCCATGGCCGACATGTCGACCTCGCCCGGACGACCACCGCCGAGATTGCGAATGACCAACTGCAACGCCCGGCCGATGGTTGAGTTGGCTCGGTTCCCCTGACCCAGCACGTTGTGCTCGGCGTTCATGCCGATGCGTTGGGCGATGGGTCCGTTCACCACGATGATTGGTCCCGAGAACATCGTCGTTGCCAGTAGGCCGTGCATGTTGAACGCTGTCTCGCAGGCTGCCTCGACAGCGGTCAGAACCACGGGCAGGTACTCCGGCTTGCAGCCGGCCATGACCGCATTTATGGCTACCTGCTCGACCGTCACCTGGTTGAGGTCGGGGGGAACAGTGGCCACGACATCCTGAGGGTCACGGCTGGTGCCGTCGAGCATCCGAAGCACCCGGGCTTCTGTCGGGGGAACCACCGGAAGGCCGTCGGACCAACCCCGGTCGAAGGCCATCTCCATTTCGTCTTCGAGTGCCGCCAGCTCGACACGGCGGCTCACCACCCTCGACCCACCAAACCTCACTTCGAGTTCGTCGGTGTAGTTCGGGTCGACCGAGAGCGATCCGCAGCCGGGTCGATAGTCGGGGAGCTCGGCACCTAGTTGCTCACTGCCGCAGAAGGCTTGCCATTGATCTCGTGACCAGCCGACGATGCGCTCGGTCTCTGCGCCTCCTGCCACTCGGATGAGGGTTGGCACCGTCTCGATGTCGTGGTGCCAGGAGAACTCGAGCGACCGGTCGTCGGCTATGTCGCTGACTCCCTCGGGGAACATCGGGTCATCCTGGCTGAACACCACGGTGTCTCCCGCTTTGCTCAATTCGGCAAGAACAGGTGCGACCAGCTCGCAGGTTGGGCAGTCCCTCTTGACCACGGCAATGATGCCGTCGGAGAGCGGAAAGGCAGGGGTTGCGGTAGTCATGGTGATGAGACCTTATTCACACCAGTGGGACCGGTCGACCCCTTCCCACGCGGCGATGGCTGGTCTACGGTCGATGGACTGGTCAGCTTGGGCGACCGGCACCGTCTATCCGCTAGGGGGAACACGAATGCTCGACGTCACCTTTTATGGGGTTCGTGGCTCCACACCCTGTAGCTGTGACGGCACTCGCGGTTTCGGTGGCAACACGTCGTGTGTGCTCATCGAGGCTCCCGACACTGAGCCGATCATTCTCGATTGTGGAACCGGTCTTCGGTATCTGGGATGTGCACTTGATGCTGATTCGGGCGTCCAGCCATTCCGTGGGACGGCCTTGGTCACCCATCTGCACTGGGACCATGTGCAGGGCCTTCCGTTTTTCCTGCCCATCCTCAAACCGGGCTCGAAGATGCGAATGGTCGGACCCAAGCAGGAGGGCAGTTCCCTTCAGGTCGAGGTCGAATCATTCATACGGCCGCCTCTCTTCCCCGTCGATCTTGAGGTGCTCCCGGGAGCGCTTGAGTTTGTTGAGATGAGTGCCGGCTCTTTCGACCTGGGTCAGGTCACGGTCTCGGTTGGCGATGTGCCCCATGTCGGCGCAACCAACGGGTACCGCATTGATCTCGGCGATGCATCGGTTGCGTATCTAAGCGATCATCAGCAGCCGGCAAGTGGTCAGGACGTTCCTGAATCGGTTCTCCAGCTTTGCCGTGACGTCGACATCCTCATTCACGATGCCCAGTACGGCGACGACGAGTTCGAGGCCAAGAGAACATGGGGCCACTCGACCGCGAGGTATGCGGCCGAGGTTGCCATGCAGTCCGGTGCCAAGCGCCTCGTCCTTTTCCACCACGATCCGTTGCACGACGATGTCTGGGTCCAGGGCGCCGTCGATCGAACCCAGAAGCTGGTCGGCGACGGCTTGGAGGTCATCGGCGCTCGTGAGGGTCTGACCCTCCGTTCAGACGGCTGACAGCCCGACGGTCTGAACGATTCGGTTCTGGCCACACTTCAGGCCGAGGGTGCTCCCGGTCTAAGATCGGCGACCATGTCTGACGATCCGATCATTGATGGTGGCGAGTTCCGACGGGTGCTTGGCCAATTTCCCACTGGTGTCACCGTGGTTACGGCTACAACGAGCAGCGGCCCGATCGGCGTTGCCATCGGCTCGTTCGTCTCGATCTCGCTCGATCCGCCGCTGGTTGGTTTTTTTCTTGGAAACACCTCGGGAAGTGGCACCGCCATCAAAGAGGCCGGTCACTTCTGTGTGAACATTCTCGGTAGCGACCAGATGGAGCTGTGCGGGAAGATGGCGTCGAAGGGCGACGATAAGTTCGACGGCGTCGACTTCGCCGCCGCCCCCGGTACCGGCGCTCCGGTGCTCCCCGGCATCCTCGCCGTTGTCGACTGCACCCTTGACCGGGTCTCCGATGCCGGAGACCACGATCTTTTTGTTGGTCGGGTGCAACACCTCGACACTGTCAACGACGTGAGCCCCATGGTGTTCTTCCAGGGCAAGTACGGCACATTCGCCGGCTGACAGACCCAGCTGCGCTGGTCGTTAACCGATACCGAGTGC
>CALHBU010000368.1 GCA_937930655.1 uncultured Acidimicrobiales bacterium
GATCCGCCTCGACGATGCCACCCGACCTCGCCAGGACCCCGCGCTGACCGTTGGCTTCACCCTCGATGAATCGCTTGTGCCGGGCACCGACACTTTGGTCATGGCTTGGACCACAACGCCGTGGACCCTTCCTTCCAACCTGGCCCTGGCCGTTGGCCCAGAGATCGACTACGTCCTTCTGGCCCACGAGGGGCGCACCGTTGTGGTGGCCGAGGCGGCGGTGGAACGCTACGAGCGTGAGCTATCAGGGGCCGAGCAGGTCGGCACCATCACCGGGGCTGAACTGGCGGGCCGGAGCTACCTCCCACTTTTTCCCTACTTCGCCGATCATGCCAACGCCTTCCGGATCCTCACCGCCGACTTCGTCGAAACCGGCGACGGAACCGGTGTGGTACACATCGCCCCAGGCTTTGGCGAAGACGACCAGATTGTCTCCGAAGCCAACGGCATCGCTCTGGTTGTACCGGTCGACGAGAGCGGTCGGTACACCTCGGAGATCACCGACTTCGTCGGCCTCAACGTGTTCGATGCCAACCCGACGGTCATCGACCGGCTCAAAGCCGACGGCGTAGTCCTTCGCCACGAGACCTACGACCACAACTACCCCCACTGTTGGCGCACCGACACACCGGTCATCTATCGAGCCATCAGCTCTTGGTACGTGAAGGTCACCGACTTTCGGGAGCGAATGGTCGAACTCAACCAACAGATCAACTGGATTCCCGAGCATGTGCGCGACGGCCAGTTCGGTAAGTGGCTCGAGGGCGCCCGAGACTGGAGCATCAGCCGAAACCGCTTCTGGGGCGCTCCCATCCCGGTCTGGAAGAGCGACGACCCGGCCTATCCCCGAATCGATGTTTATGGCAGTCTCGACGAGCTCGAGGCCGACTTCGGCGTGAGGCCCGACAACCTCCACCGTCCGTATATCGACAATCTGGTTCGCCCCAATCCCGATGACCCAACCGGGAAGTCGATGATGCGACGCGTCCCTGAAGTGCTCGACTGCTGGTTCGAGTCTGGCTCCATGCCCTACGCCCAGTGGCACTATCCGTTCGAGAACGCCGAGCACTTCGAACAGCACAACCCGGCCGACTTCATCGTCGAGTACATGGCTCAGACCAGGGGCTGGTTCTACACCATGCACGTTTTGTCCACTGCGCTCTTTGACCGGCCGGCGTTCTCCAACGTGGTCTGCCATGGCGTGTTGCTCGATAACAACGGCACCAAGCTTTCCAAGAAGCTGCGGAACTATCCCGACCCGGTCGAGGTCTTCGACACCCTCGGTTCCGACGCCATGCGTTGGTACCTCATCAGCTCGCCGATTCTTCGTGGTCTCGACACCCGCATAGAGTCAGACGATTCAGGCATTCGGGACGTGGTCCGACAAACCCTCAACCCGATCTGGAATACCTATTCCTTTTTTACTCTCTATGCCAACGCAGAGAGCTATTCGGCCACCGAACGCACCGATTCCCAGAACCTGCTCGATCGCTACATCCTGGCTAAGACGAGCGCCCTGGTAGCCGAGCTCACCGACGAGCTCGACAAGTACGAGTTGGCCGCAGCCTGTGCGTCCATCCAGAGCTATCTCGATGCCCTCACCAACTGGTACATCCGTCGCTCCAGGGAGCGATTCTGGAACACCGACCCCGACGTTCAGCTCGACACCGATGCCCTCGACACGTTGTTCACGGTTCTCCGTACCTTCTGCAAGCTCATCGCTCCGCTCCTCCCCCTGGTGGCTGAAGAAATCTGGCTAGGCCTCAGCGACGGCGACGGGTCGGTGCACCTCGAGGACTGGCCGGAGCGAGATGCGTTGCCGGCCGACCAAGAGCTGGTCATGGCCATGGATCGTCTCCGGGCCGCGGCCTCGGCCGCCCTCTTCCTCCGGGAAGAGCGAAACCTACGTGTGCGGCTGCCTCTGGCTCGAGCCGTCGTGGCTGGTGCCGGTGCCGATGCAATCGAGCCGTTCGCCGACCTTTTGGCCGACGAAATCAATGTCAAGACCATCGAATTCAGCGGCGAGGTCGACGCCTACGGTACGTTCCGTCTGCAACCCGATGGACGCGTGTTGGGGCCCAAAATCGGCAAGGACGTTCAAGCCGTCATCAAAGCGGCCAAAGCCGGCAACTGGGTGGACAATGGCGACGGAACGGTCACCGTTGGTGGCCACACCCTTACCAGCGACGAGTACTCGCTGGCCCTCGACCCCATCGATGGAGTGGCAGCCGCACCGCTTGCCGGCAACGACGCACTCGTTGTGCTTGATGTCGAAGTCACCGAGGACTTGGAGGCCGAGGGTCGAGCCCGGGACACCATCCGGGCCGTCCAGCAGCTACGCAAAGATGCCGACTTCCATCCCACCGACCGCATCACCCTTTACTACGCAGCCCTTCCAAAGGGAACCCAACAACATCTGGAATGGATCGCCAGAGAAGTCCTGGCGGTAGAGACCGTGCAGGACCCTCAGTTGGACCAGTCCTCTGACTACGCGGTGGACGGCGAGCCATTGATGGTGCGAATCGAGAGAGCCCTGTAGGGGGCTTAGCGGCGGCGTCCGAACCAGGGTCGACGCTCGCCGTCGTCCTGGTCGCCGTCGAGGAACTTGTCGAGGGCGTCGTCAGAATCTGCTGGTTCCTCGCTTGTTGCCTTCCGCAACTGGTCGAGGAAGGGGTCCTGGCTGCTTCCACTGGGGGGAGGTGGCGGCGGACCATCATTGACTCCGTCTGGAACAGATTCCATCCATGCCGGACGCTGAGAGGCATCAGAGGACCCGACTGTCTCTGTATCGCTCTGGTCCCATCCATCGACCGACACTGCAGATTCCTCAGACGAGACCGGGGGAACCGGCGGGGTGATGGCCTCGGGGGCTTCCAGCAAGTCGTCGGACTCCGGTACGTCGACATCGGCGAACGAGAACTCTTCGGTGGGTGGTCCGGCCGCGTCCGGTGCCGGTCCTGGCTGATCGATACCCGGAATGGCCTCGGAGATGGAAACCATCGGCGAGTCGTCCTCGACAACCTCGGCCTCGACCTCGGCATCGATGGCTGGCAGCTTGACCGGAGGTTCGGCGCTATCGAACAACAGCTGGTCCGACGAGTCAGCAGCCTTTGTGTCCTCTGCATCCTTCGACTCGGTCTCGGCGGAGACAGCTTGTTCAGGATCGTCGGTGGGCTTGCGCCGCTGAGGTAGATCGGGCAGCGCTTCGTTGCTATCCCGCTCGACGACAACATCGACCTGACCGTCGTCGGTCTGCATTTCGCCAACGACCTCAGAAGAGATGCTCTGTGATGGGTCAGAAACCACTGATTGGTCACTCACGACTGATTGCTCAGCGACCGGCTCCCCGCTCGCCGGCACTGGTTCTGCCACAACAGCCGAGGAGTCGGATGCCTCGGGAGGATCAGCAAGGTGGGCGTCGACGTCGATGCCGACATCGGAGTAGTCGCCAGCGTGGACAGGGGAAACGTCGGCCAGCTCGGGAGAGCTATCGGACCGGAGTCGGCCCGGCTCCTCCAGCACAGTAGCGGCCTCGTCCAATGCCGACTGGATCGTCTCGCGACGCGCCGCGAGATGCCCTTCCAACGCCTCGATATCGGTGGCCAAGGTGGACCTGACCGACTGAAGGTTGGCAATTTGCTCCAGCAGCTCAGCCCGCTCGCTGCCTTCGGCATCGGCCAGCGCCGTCTCCAGCTGCACCCGACGAGTCTCGGTCTCGGTCTCGATCTGCAGCAGCCGATTGTGGCGTTCGTCGTCGAGCTCGGTTTGAAGCTCGATACGACGCTGCTCGGTTTCGGTTGTGACCCGCTCGGCCTCGGTCCTGGCTTTACCAAGAACCAGATCGGCTTCGCTGTGGGCGTTGTTGGTGATTCGATCGGCCTCGTCGTACGCCTCCTTCACCGTCTCATCGGCGGTGCGCTGCGCCAAAAGCAGTGTCTTGCGTAGCGTCTCGTCGAAGTCGGCCGGCGTGTCCGGTACCGCAGCTGACGGTGCAGGGGCTGACGGTGCAGGGGCTGGAGCGGAAACCGGCGTCGGTTCCGGTTCCGGCACGGGAGCAGCCTGGACAACAGGAGCGGCCGAAGCGGTTACGTCCTGTTCAGTACCACCGCGCTCGAGCAGCCGGGCCTCGGCTGATGCAGCCCTAGTCTCGGCTTCAGCCAACTTGCGATGCAGCGCTTCGTAGTCGTCAGCGAGGGGCGCCAACTTCTGGAGAACCCGATCGACCTGGCTCTTGCTATAGCCGCGTAGTTCCTCCTCGAATCGGAGGTCCGCAATGTGGCGGAGGAGACGAAGCTCGTCGCTTTGCTGAGGCATCCCCGCAGGCTACTG
>CALHBU010000369.1 GCA_937930655.1 uncultured Acidimicrobiales bacterium
CTTCTCTCAACTAATCACTAGGAGTTCAAAATGTTTGCTTGGATCTTCGGAATCATCGGATCAATCATCGTCGGCGGCATCATCGGCTTCGTCGCTCGGGCGATCCTGCCCGGAAAACAGGACCTCTCAATTCCCATGACCGTTGGTCTGGGTGTCGTCGGTATGCTGCTCGGCCAGATCGTCGGCCGGGTCATCACACCCAACAACGAAGGCACGCCATGGATCGCTGGCATCATTTGTGCCGTCGGTGTTCTGTTCGCCCTAAGCAAGTCGGGCTACCTCTCGAAGATGACCAACGACAGCGCCTAGTAGCGGTACCTCGCGACCTTTGGTGACGCACGTCTCACCAAAGAGTCGCGGGAATGATTCATGAGCCTCAATCGGCTCATGAGATGCACCCAACGGCCGAGAATTCAACCCTCGTGCGAATTCCGCACTGAGATGTTCTCGGAAGGCCTTCCTCGGTGGGGCGACAAGCGATTTTGCGTGTACTCAGCGCACTGGCAGTTCTTGCCACTGTTCTGACCGCGGCGCCAACGTACGTTGATGCTGTCGGCCCCGACAGCATCAACGGTCTGATCTGGAAAGATCTCAACGCCAGCGGTGAGCTAGGCGACACCGATCCGACGCAGTTCGGCGCCGGACCTGAGGGCCCGATGGCCGGGGCGATCGTTGATCTGACCGGCCCCGGCGGAACGTTGTCACAGACAACCGGGGCCGACGGCCTCTATAGCTTCGATGGACTCCCGGCCGGTACGTACAGTCTCGAAATCACGTACCCCACCGGCTACCGACCTGGCGTCCTGGGCGTGGACAGCGACATCACCAACGGCACCGCTCCTCCGCCCGGCGATCCCTGGACAGCAACCACCACCGTCGTGCTCACGGCTGGTGGAGAGATCATCACTGACGCTGGCGTGGCTCCGCTGCCAATCCTGAGCCTCGACATCGCCGACCTCGACCCCGGCCCCGGTGTCACTCCCGCTATCGAAACCGGCCGCCCCAACTTCGACACCCTCGGCAGCTGCGCCAGCGTCGATAATCCACCAACACCGGGCGACGACTGCGCGGCTGACGATGGCTACGTGCGCACCAACGATCTCACCACCATGACCTTTGCGGTCACCGCCGACAACATCGTCGACCCGGCTACCGACCCGCTTCAGAACGTCATCTTCGAACAGATCATCACTCCGTCGGCCGATGCCGACGTCGAGTTCGATTCAATTCCGCCAGAGTGCCAAACGAGTGGCGTGGCACCACCCTCCTCCATCACCGTCAACCCGGATGGCAGCAGTGTGCTCATCTGCAACCTTGGCCCGTTCCAGAACGAGCTCAAGTTGGTCGGTGTCTCGATCAAGGCACTCGGCAGTTCGGCCAACGGCTCATCGTTCACTACCGATCAGCGGGTGTACCAGATCGACGATGCCGCCATCCCCGATGATCCTTACCCCAGCATCACCACTGTAATTTCCGCCGCACCTCGGTTTGACATCACAAAGGGAACCTCCCCCGAGAACCCCTACAACCGGACCATCTACGGCCAGACAACCCAGCGGGTGAATCCGTCGACCGGCGTGACCGAATACGGCGTCAACTACTACTACGACATCACCGTTCTGTACGACGGCAGCATTGTTGGCCAAGAAGCACTGGGTGGACCCATTACCTTCAGCGACACCATTGACCCCAAGTTCGACGGCTGGGTGATGACCCAGTGCTACAACCTGCCGTATCCCAGCAGCCTGCCCTACGACCACACCCCGACCAACGACTGGGGCGACCGCGGCGACTGGACCTGCACCCCCGACTACGTCAACAACGAGATCGACATCTCGGTCGACAACGTCGATACCGACGGAGACCCGGTGCCCACCGAGGGCTACAACGGCACAGACTTCTCGGCCGGACCCTACGTTGCCTTCGCCGGCCGAGTTTACATCTGGTACCCGCTCAGCGAGTTCTTCCAGTCGGTCGACCCGGCATGGGCCTATGGCGATGCCCCGCTTACTGGCGACTACCCGCTGATCAACACCATCACCCAGTTCGACCCAACCTCAGCATCCGGTGTCTCCAACTATGGCGACGGCATCGAACCAGAGGACAACAACATCAAGACCACCAACGTCCCCATCTACGACCGGGGTGGATTCTCAAAGCACGTCGGTGCCTACGACTGGGCCGACAATCGCTTGACCGGGCCATTCTCATCCTCCCAGTCCACGTGGCCATGCAATGCCGGCTACATATCGCAGGGCTCGCTGATGGACGGCCAGACCCAGCAATGCAGCGCCGGCGACGGGCCGATTCAGCCCGGCCAGAAGACAAATTGGTGGTACTGGTTCCGAAACGATGGTTCTCTCCCCTGGCCTTCAGAGTCGGTGGCGCTGTGTGACGCATTCGACAACTCAACCATGTCTCTGGCCGAGTACTCCTTTGGCGGCAACGTCGCCATCCGCCATAGCGGCATTCCGGCCAATGCCATCATCATCGAATACGCCACCGGCAATTTCGGCGACGACGTAGCCAACAACGATTGGACCAACCAAACAGCTGCGGTGGAGACCTGCACTGCACCGCTGAACGATTGGACAACTAATCCTGCCGACATCCCCATCGACGACATCGGCATGATCCGGATCACCATCGACGAGACGATCCATCCAGAGGTCCTACCGTCGCAGTACATCCAGGCCAGCTTCCCGACCGAGGCCCGCAACACCTACTACGGCGGACCAAACGATGGCGCCTTGATTGACCCCGGCGTGTACCTGGCCAATATGGCCAACCGTCAGTTCGGCGCTACTCCTTACGGCACGCTGGCCAACGCCAACCATCTCTTCCGTCCGGAGACCTACACCAACTCCCCATGGGGCGATCGGCTAATCCTCAACCGCCACCAGGTCCGGATCGACAAGCGCACCTCCCGGGATGCTCTTGGCGACGACCTCCTCGAGCAGGTCGAAGCTGGCGAACCAGTGCTTTGGAGCCTGCACCCGGCCGTCACCGCCGTCTCCGACGGCGCCGTCGCCCAGAACGTCACCATCGTCGATGTTCTCTCGCAGTACGTCACCCTCGATCCGACCTGTCAGGCAGCCCAGCCAATGCCACCTGGCGTCACCCTTGTCTCGGTGACCGCGGGGCCTGGTACCGGCGAGACCACGCTGGTCTTCGACCTTGGCGATCGCTTGGTCAACGAACCAATCGGTGCCATTCCTGTCTGCACGGTGACCGACGCCTTCGCTCCTCCGTCAACCGATGCCGTCAACCATGTCGAGATCTCCTCTGACGGCGACGTCTCACCTGAGTCAGCCCGTATCGACGACCGTCCGATTCGAATCATCCAGACCGGCGCCTTCGTCGTCAGTAAGACGGTCGACGCGCCGCTCGAGCTCCAGAACAGCACCCAGACCTGGACCATTGGCTGGCAGAACCTGTCGCAGTCACTTCCCTTCGCTCCGCCCGACGCCATCGACGTACTTCCCTACAACGGCGACTTTGGTAACCCGCTCAATGGACGCTCGGAGTTCGACTCGGCCTTTGCCTCCAGCATCGGACTCACCGCCTTCATCCCGCAGCCAACGACCAACGACGGCACCGGCCTCCTCTCGGTGACCGGCGGTACCTGGTACTACACCGCCGACCCCTCAGCCGGCATCTCCCACGATCCCCGGGACCCCTCCAACGTCCTTCCGAGCACGCTCACCACCACCAACTGGTGCACCGAAGCTCAGCTGGTAGCTGTGTTGGCTCCCTGCAACTTCGCTCTGCAAGACGTCAACGCCATCCGCTTCGTTTCCGACGACAACCTGCTGCCAAAGCAGACGGTGACCGTGAGCTTCACCACTGCCGCCGGTTTGGCCAACGGAACCGAGACAGTCAGCAACGATCCCCGCGATCGTTACGTCAACCGCTTCGCGGCATTCTCCACCACCTTCCCCAACCAGCTCATCCGCTCCCAGGAAGTTCTGGTCCAGGTGATCTCGATGTCCATCGGCGACCTTGTCTTCAAGGACGTCGACATTGATGGCCGCTACACCCCCGGTGTCGATCAGCCGGTACCCGGCGTTCAGGTGGATCTGTATGACGATCTGGGCAATCTGGTCGGCACCGAGGCCACTGACGCAAACGGCCGCTACCTCTTCACCGAGCTGCTAGAAGGCCAGTACGAGGTAGTCATTCCAGCCACAGAGTTCCTGGCTACCGGACCGTTGTTCGACCTTCTTCCAACCGTCCTGCCCACTCCGGCCGACGACAACGCCAACGAGGAGTTCGATCAGCAGGCCCGACCCGGCGTTGCTGGTGCCGTTACCTCCGGTGTCGTCACTCTCGACCCCGACGTCACCGACGACCCACCCCTCGGCTTCGAGCCAACGGGTGAGGACGTCGCAGGCATCGAAGATCCTCTGACGTACGACAACTTCTCCAACCTCAGTGTCGATCTTGGCTTCGCTGGCGACCCTGACATCGAACTCATCAAGCAGGTCTGTCTACTCGAAGACACCTCAACCTGCGACATCGCCAACGACGCCCACTGGGGTGAAAACAGCAACGCCGCAACAACCATTCCGTTCGATGGTGTCTGGCGGATGACGGTCAACAACATCGGCAACCAGTTTCTCGTCGACGTTGAGGTCAGCGATCCACTGATCCCGAATTGCGACGCAACCTCAGTCGAGGTCCCTGCCCTCGCATCTATCCTTCCCGATGCGTCGGTGGCCTACACCTGCACCGCCACTGATCTTGCCGCCGACTTGGACAACGTGGCCTCGGTCATCGGCACCTCCCCCGGTGGTATCCAGCCGGTCGATGATGACGACGCCTCCATCGAGGCACCGACTGCCGGAGCGGCGCTCGAGGTCATCAAGTACGTCGCTGACCTCGATGCCAACACCGTTCCCGGCCCAGCGTTCATCCCAGGAGCTCCCGTGGTCTGGACCTATGCCGTCGAGAACACCGGCAACGTGGACTTCAACACCGTCGACATCACTGACGACAACGGCACACCGACCGATTTGGGTGATGACCAAACTCCCGCCTATGCGAGCGGTGACACCGATGGCGACAACATTCTGGATGTCGATGAAACGTGGCTGTTCACCCTGAGCGGCGCAGCGGCATCGGGTCAGTACACCAACCTGGTCGATGTGACCGGCACCGGCACCTGGGGCGGCGAGACGTTCGAGGCCACCGATGACGATCCAGCCAATCTGTTCGGCGCTATCCCCGCTGTCACCATCGTGAAGTCGGTCAATGGCCAGGATGCCAATGCCGTGCCAGGCGTGGCTCTCACTCCCGGTGACACCGCAAGCTTCACCTACGTCGTCACCAACACCGGCAACACCCACCTCACCGACATCGTCGTCGAAGACGACCAAGGCGTCACCGTCTCTTGCCCAGCAACCACCCTCGCTCCCAATGGCGGCACCATGACCTGCACCGGCAGCGCCATCGCAGTCGCTGGTCAATACACAAACATCGGCGACGTCATCGGCAC
>CALHBU010000370.1 GCA_937930655.1 uncultured Acidimicrobiales bacterium
TATGCCAATGTCCGTCCTGTCCGGCTGATGCCAGGCATCGATGCCCCGATCAAGACCGAACCGGGCTCGATCGACTACGTCGTTGTACGAGAGAACACCGAAGGCCTTTATCTTTCCCGAGGCAAAGGCATCGGCACCACCGAAGTGATGACCGACACCATGCTCATCAGCCGCAAGGGAACCGAACGCATTGCCCGCTTTGCTTTCGAACTGGCCAGGACCCGCAACGGCGCACCCGAAGATGGCCAGCGTCGGGTCACTTGCGTCGACAAAGCCAACGTGCTGTCCAGCCTTGCCTTCTTTCGACAGATCTTCGACGAAGTCGGCGCCCACTATCCCGATATCGAGCAGGAGCATCTCTACGCCGATGCCGCCGCCCAGGAACTGGTGCAGCGGCCAGGTCACTATGACGTCTTAGTGATGGAGAACTTTCTCGGCGACATCTTGTCGGATCTTGGTGGCGCAACGGTTGGTGGCATTGGCGTGTGTTGCTCAGCCAACATCGGCGAGGAGCACGCCTATTTTGAACCCATCCACGGGTCGGCGCCGGGGCTCGCTGGTCTCGATTTGGCCAGCCCCATCAGTCAGATTCTCTCGGCCGCCATGATGCTCGATCATCTTGGTGAAGGGGCAGCCGCCACGTCAGTTCGGCAAGCGGTTGATCAGGTGCTTGGTGACGGCTCGGTCGTGCTCGGCGCCCTTGGTCAACCAGCAGGCGGCACCAGAGCAGCGGCCACGGCTGTGGCGATGGCGATAGAGGCCGGCTAGGCGGCGGCATCTCCCGCCAGATGTTGTTCCCCCTGATGAGTGATTGAGAACACCTGCCGGGGTGGTCCACCCGAATTCTCGACATGCCACTCGGCACTGGCGTAACCCATCTGCACCAGTCGCTTGAGCGCTCGGTAGGCAGTGCTGTAGGCCATTACCCGTTCCGAGTCGTTCTTCATCGACTTGGCGTAGGCGTATCCGTGGACTGGCTTGTCCTGTTTCTCAAGCCATGTCAGTAAGAGCATCTCATTTGAGACGAGAGCGTTTGGAGATTTTCGTCGCATACCCAACTACCTTTTGGCTGTCCTTTACAAAGACCATGTAGGGACAGCGTCTCAGGGGCACTACGTCGCCCGACGTATCTATCAGGACCTACTGTATCGCTGTTCCGTCGTTCGTTGAGGTCTCTGGGTGCGCCCTACGATGCCCCCATGACATCGTCCGGTCAGCCGCTCACAGGTCAGGCGCTTCTGCGGAGCGAAGACGTAGAGCTGGTCACCGGAGCTGCCCGGTTCACCGCAGACATCCAACTCAGCGACGCATCCGGCAAGACCAGCTGGGTGGCCTTTGTTCGCTGCCCCTACGCCAAAGCCCGGATCAATGGCATCGATGTGCAGCCTGCGCTCGACGCACCGGGGGTGGTTGGTGCAGTCACTGCGGCCGATCTGCCCGAGCTGGTGGAAGGAGTCTTCTCGGTCCCTGCCTCCGAGGACCGCCCGCACCCCGTGTTGCCACATGAAACGGCCGAATACACCGGCCAGGTCATCGCCGCGATCGTCGCCGAGTCCCCCGAAGAAGCCGCCGATGCAGTCGAGATGGTGGAGATTGACCTCACGCCGCTCACACCGCTGCTCGACCTGGATGAGGCAGTCGAGGCCGACCCGGTGCCCGGAGCATCCATTAAAACGCCCCATGACGAGGCGGCGTTCGAAGCCGACATCGTGATCCGCCAAAGGCTGTGGAACCCACGGCAGTCACCGGCCCCCATCGAAGCTCGCACCATGGCCTGCTGGTGGGACGAGCATGGACATCTTCATGTCATTGCCGGTACGCAACGGCCCCATGGCTTTCGTGACCAGCTTGCCACCATGTATGGGCTGCCCAAGGACCACATTCACGTCAGTGCACCTGCCGTCGGCGGTGGGTTTGGCGGAAAGGTCACCCGAAGTGCTGAACAGCATCTGATGCCGGAGTTGGCCCGTCGATTTGGCCGACCAGTGCGGTGGAACGAGACCCGATCGGAGTGGTTCGCCTCGGCCACCCAGGCCAGAGGCGAACGGTTCGACATCGTCCTCGCCGGATCCTCCGACGGACGCTTCCAAGCCTTGCGAGTCGAGTTGTTGAAAGACGGAGGTGCGTACCCCGCCGTCGGCGTGATGCTTCCTGCCGGTTACTCCAAGCCCATGGCCAACGGCTGTTACGACATTGCCCATGTCGAGTTCGCCACTACGTCGGTGCGAACCAATCGGCCTCCGACCTCAGCGTTCAGGGGCGCCGGTCGTTCACCGTTGATCGCCGCCCTTGAACGCACCGTCGATCTTTTCGCCGCAGAGGCTGGGCTTGACCCGGTCGAGGTTCGGCGACGCAATCTCATTCGGCCCGATCAGATGCCCTACGACACGCCGACGGGAGGTCGCTACGACGAGGCTGACTATCCGGCCGACCTGGAGTCGGCCATCAAGGCGCTCGACTACAAGGGTTGGCGAGACACTCAGGCCGCCAACAACACCAAGGGGGCTCGGGTCATCGGTATCGGGCTGGCCGCCTACAACCACATGACCGTCGGCGGTGGAGGCGAGGAAGCTTCGGTCGTGATCAACCCCAACGGTACGGCAACCGTTGTCACCGGCTCGACATCGCAGGGGCACGGACACGCCACGACGTGGGCCCAGATAGCCGGAGATGTGCTGGGTCTGCCGATCGAATCGATCGAGGTCATCGAGGGCTCCACCGAGGTGATCGGATCGGGTGTCGGTGCTGTTGGTTCCCGGTCGCTACAAACCGCCGGTGTAGCGGTACACAACAGCGCTGCGGCCGTGGTTGAACGGGGTCGTCAGCTGGCGGCCGATCACCTTGAAGCCGCGGTAACCGACATCGTCCTGGCCGGGCCGGGCTCCGAACCGGGGTTTCACGTGATCGGTACGCCGGCCAGAACCGTCTCGTGGGCCACGCTGGCTTCCGAAGGCCTCGGCACCGACCATGAGCTGTCGTGCGGCGAGTTCTACGACACCGAAGGTCGCAACACCTACCCATCCGGTGTTCATGCGGCAGTTGTCGAAGTCGATATCGAGACCGGCGGCGTGACCGTGTTGAAGTTCGTGGCCGTCGACGATGCTGGGCCAAGGGTGAACCCGATGATCGTCGAGGGTCAATTGCATGGTGGAATCGCCGCTGGCATTGCTCAGACGCTTGGGGAGACCATTGAGTTCGACCCTTCGGGAAACCCGATCACCGCCAACTTCAGCGACTACGCCATTGGATCGATCGACCAGTTTCCGTTCTTCGACACTGTGGCGACGGCGGTTCCGAGCAGCATGAACGCGCTGGGATTCAAAGGTGTCGGCGAGAGCGGGACGGTCGGTGCGACACCGGCGGTTCACAACGCCATTGTCGATGCCGTCTCCCACCTTGGCGTGGACCACATCGAGTTGCCCTGCACCCCGCTTCACATCTGGGAAGCAATCCAGAAAGCCGGTTGAGCGGGCCTGTTGCCAGGACTAGTCAAAGATCGACGACGTCTGCCGATTGATAGGCCATGAGGCCTAGTAGCGAATCCGAAGCTCTGGTTGAGTGTGATGCGGTGACCGACCGCACTCAAGAAGAGGAAGTGAGTGAGTCATCACTGTGGGAGCGAGTCGTGACCCGCGCCGGGGAGTGGAACACCGTCATCAAACTTGGGGGCTCCTGTGTTGCCATAGTTTGTTCCATTTTCGGGTTGCTCCAACTTGGTGGATCGACGCCAACGGCTGACAGCACGTCGGAGACCGAGGAGCGTCGACAGCTGGCTACCGGCGATGCCGACAGTGAGCTAGGACGGGGGAGCGGGTCTGTGACGACTACCGAGACCGTTGCGCCGACCAGCACTGATTCTCCGGCCAGCACTGTTTCTCCGGCCAGCACTGTTTCTCCGGCTAGCACGGTGGCGCCGCCAGCTCCCACTGTCGCTCCGACTGCCCCGGCTCCGACCACGTCGGAGGTGTCGACCACCACGGCGCCTCCAGCTACAACCGTTGCGTCATCGTCTTCGCCTTCTTCGGCAGTGTCTGCGCCGACTGGGTTGCGCGTGACGAACCAGGGGATCGATGCCTCGGGGCGACCGTTCATCGCGTTGGGCTGGTCGAAGACCTCTGGGATTCCTATCGTTCAGGTTGAACGGGATGGTCTCGTCGTTCGCGACGACGACAACCTGGCATACCGAGACGTCCCAGATCCGGCGCTGGTATCTGGCCAGCAGGTCACGTATCGCATCCGTGGCGTCGTCGACGGGCAAGCTTCAGCGTGGAGCGAACCGATCACGGTGACGGTCGCCTAGCGAATCTCCGGGCTCAACCTTCAACTCATTGGTTTCGGACGCCGGTACTACGATTGCCCTTCATGAGAAGCGCGAGACTCGAAGATGGCGAACTGAAGATCATGGAGCGGGACTCGCCTGAGCCTCGCTACGAGGAAGCGGTAGTGCGGATCACCGCGGCCGGCGTCTGCCATTCTGATGTGCATCTACTCAAAGGGGATTGGACGGGCCTACCCCGGTCCGGGCCGTTTGGTCACGAGGGCGTCGGTGTTGTCGAGGAGCTTGGCCCGGGGGCCGAGCGCTACGTGAACGTTGGCGATCGGGTGATCCTTGGGCTTGGTGGCAGCGGTGGTGGCTACTGGTGTGGCGCTTGCGATCACTGTCTTGGCGGGAAACCGAGGCTGTGCAGCCAGACCAAGGGAATCGTTGGCACCTACTCCGAGCAGATGCGGCTCTACGCCAAGTCACTCGTTGTTCTGCCCGATTCGATAGCCGACGACCAGGTGCCGCTGGCCTGCGGTGGTCTGACTGCCTACGGAGCGGTCAAGAAGCTCAACGAACACAGCGTGGTGCCCGGCTCAGCGGTTGCCGTCGTCGGCGCGGCCGGTGGCCTCGGTCACTACGCAGTCCAGATCGCCAAACACTGGGGCTACAAGGTGGTCGGCGTCGACGTCGGCCCTGAGCGAGTCGAGTTCGTTCGTTCGATCGGTGCCGATCTTGCCGTCGACGTAAACGACGCGGTGGAAGCCACCCGGGAAGCGTTTCCCGAGGGTGTCCACGCCAGCTTGGTGTTCTCACCAAAACTTTCTGGCTACGGACTGGGGATGGACCTTCTCCGTCGGGGCGGCATGTTCGTGGCGGTCGGCATTCCCGCCGACAGCGAAGGTGATTTTGGGCTGAGCCCGTGGCAGCTCTTTGCCAAAGATCCGCTCATCATGTTCTCTGCTGTTGGGACGGTGCAGGACATGCGGGAACTGGTGCAACTGGCAGCCGACGGACATGTGAAGACCCATGTCTCCCGTACCGGAGACCTCTCCGAACTAGCCACGATTCTCGATGAGCTCGAAGCGGGCGCCTACACCGGTCGAGCGGTCATCACTGACCTGACTCGTTAGGCCGAGTTACCAGTCGAGCAGAGTGACTGTCGGTGAGCCCCTTCTCGTGAGTTTGAGCTGATGCCCAAGCCCTAACACTGCCCTCACATGCCTTTGCCAGAGTGCAGATCATGAAGATTCACGAATCCTCCCGACTCTGGGTGACGGCGACCAGCTTGGTAGTTGTTGCCACGTTGTTGGCCGCGTCCTGCGGCTCGCCCGACGACACCTCGACAGAGGTCCTGCCAGAGACCGAGACCGAGAACACGCCTTCGGAAGCTGATGAGGTGCCAGAAGATGAGGTGACAGAGAGAGCAACCTGTGAGGAGATCGCCGCGTCGTTCCGGACGGCAGGGTCAGCCAACGCCGATCTTGCTGCCCCCGAGGCGGCAGCCACATGCGACGGCGACACGGTTCTTGTCTCCTCGAATGGGATTCCCGACTTTCCCTACGTCGAGACGTCCCCTGGGGCACCGAACGCGTCCGATCTGGAGTTTGCCATTCCGGCGATTCCAGCCATTGCCGACGAACCGTCTGACGTACCGGCTTTGGGACCCCTCGGTGTTGCCCTGAACGGCGTCCCCATCTACGGACAGGCCGAAGGCACTGGGGGTGACGTGATGTCCCTGGGTGGGGGTTTCACCGAGTGCGGTGGTCACAACGGACCAACCGGCTACCACTTCCATACCTTCGATGTCACCGGCAGTGATGCCTGTATGTTCTCCGAGGCAGAAGCCCAAGCTGGCCCGGTGCTGTTTGGTTACGCGTTCGACGGCTACCCCATCTACGGCGCCATCTACCAGTACACCTCCTCCTACGAACTCACCGACGAGAGCCTGTTTGCCACCGACACCTGGAGCGCTCACACGTACGTCGAAGGTTCGGGCGACCTCGACGAATGCAACGGTCGAACCGACGAGAACGGGCAGTACGCCTATTACGCCACCGAGACCTTCCCCTACACCGTCGGTTGCTTCCGTGGCGTAGTCGACGCTGCAGTCTCAGAGGGTCAGGGCGGACCGCCCGGCGATGGAGGTGGCGGTGGTGGGGGCGATCGACCACCTCGCGACGATGGGTAGCACCACATCACGCCGGTCGTTCCTGACCGGAACATTGGTGGGCGGAGCCGGGGGAGTACTGGCCATGGCCGGCGTCCAGGCTGTCACCAAAGAAGATGAGTTCGCCCATCCAGAACACAGCTCCGTCGACATCGGTTTCTGCACCGACATGTCGGCCCATCACATCCAGGCCCTCGAACTCTGCGAGCGGGTGCTGGGTCAGGACACCGGAGGGGCGGTGCAATCAGCGGCCACTGAAGTGATCCGAAATCAATCCATCGAGGTGGGAATGATGCGGGCCTGGTTGGCTGACTGGGGTGCCTCGACTGCCCCACCAACAACCGTCATGGCCTGGATGGACATGACGGACAACCAGCACATGGGAGGCGTCGAGCTGGCAGACATGCCGGGCTACGCCACCCCCGACCAGCTCAGTTCTCTCGCCCTGGCCGAGGGGACAGACAAAGGCCGCCTCTGGCTTCAGCTCATGCGGGCCCACCACATCGGCGGAGTGGCGATGGCCGAGGCAGCAACCGGACTGGCGACCGAGGAAAAGGTCGTTCGACTGGCCACGACCCAGGCCGAGGTGCAGTCCTTCGAGATCAGCCAGTACGACCTGCTGCTCACAACTACCTACGCCTAGCTCGGCTCCAGTGGGCGCTGAGCGCTCGAACCGCGTAAGTTGGAGATCACTCGGCCGCACCACAGGGGACAACATGACCACGAACCAGACCAACGACACGATCGTCATCAAAGGCGGCACTGTCATCGATGGAACTGGAACGCCTGGCTATCAAGCCGACGTTGCCATCCAGGACGGCAAGATCATCGAGATCGGCCAGGACCTCACCGGCGATCGAGTGCTCGATGCCGAAGGCTGCGTGGTCTCCCCCGGCTTCATCGACATTCACACCCACTATGACGCCCAGGTCTTCTGGGATCCGGCTCTCACCCCCTCGTGCTTTCACGGTGTCACCACCGTGGTGGGCGGCAACTGCGGCTTCTCCCTCGCACCGATCCGCCCAACCGACCACGCCATGATGGCCAACACCATGGAAAAGGTCGAGGACATGAACCCGGCCACTCTCCTCGAGGGTGTGCCCTGGGACTTCGAGACGTTCCCCGAGTTCCTCCAGTCGGTCGAGAGTCACGGAAGCGTTCTGAACTTCGGCGCCTACATCGGCCATACGGCCCTTCGCCTCTATGCCATGGGCGAGAACGCCGTTGGCCGACCGGCCAACGAAGATGAGCTCGAAACCATGGGCGACATCATCCGCGACGCCATGGACGCCGGTGCTGTTGGTTTCGCCACCAG
>CALHBU010000371.1 GCA_937930655.1 uncultured Acidimicrobiales bacterium
TAAGGCCAACTCGAAAACAGCAAAGGCCCCCGGTCCGATCCAAGGTAGGACCGGGCCGGGGGCCTTTTGCATCTAGGCCTTATCGCTTGTAGGCCTTACGAGTTGCTTTCCCAGCCTGGTCGGGCAGGAGGCGGCGGCGAATCGTAGAGAACCATGGTTCCGATGACGCCGTTGGCAGTGGTGAACTTCACCGAACGCCAGCCCACTGCAGAGACATCAGCTTCGTTGCCGAACTCCCAAGCGATGAAGTTGTCGGCCAGCGACTGCTGACGGGCGTACACCGAGGTGCCACCAGCGTTGAACGCCGTGATGTTCACGTTCTGAGTGAAGCCCGAGTCGTTCCACACCAGTACGTCGACGTACTGAAAGTCTCGGTTGATGGTGTAGGTCTGATTGCCAGGTCCGCAGACCCACACAATGCCTTCCGGATACCAGCGGCCGTAACCGGCAAGTGGCCTTACGGTAGCTGGCACGGTGCTGTTGCCTTCAACGAACTCTTGGCTCTCGCTGAAGGCGAGCATGATAGTTCCTCGTCGGATGCCACGAGCCAGCTCTGAGGTCCAGTGGGCAAGGCCACCGGCATCGGGGTCACGGAAGAGGACATTCTGATAAATGAGCGTTACGAAGTCGGCATCGCTCAGCGATCCGTATCGATCGATGAACTCCGATGACCCGGCAAAGAACTCGGAAATACGGGTGAGGGACCATTCTCCGCTCGCGTAGTTGCCCTGCCAGTAGTCGAATCCACCCTGGTCAGGGAACCGAAGGAAGTAGGCAAAGTAGAGGCGAAGGATCGAGTGATCCATCTCCTCGCACCCGGTGGCGACGCCAGGAATCTGGTTGCCGCGAATCTCGAGCGCCTCGCTCTCGACCGGCTCGAAATTGTTTGCATCAGTTGCGCTGGGAAGTGCTAACAGACCCAGACTGACAGCCAACACCGCAATGATGTTGCGTAGGCTTCGCACGTATTTTCCTCTCGTTGGACGACACCGGCTAACCGGCTCGCACCAGAGTACGAGGTCAGTGGCTCACGCGCCATGATCCACTCATGAGTCGATCGCTACATCAGCCGCGATTCCGCAAGGGAGGAAAACAACCTGCTCAGCCACCGTTTCAACCACTAACGTTGCCGCACTCGGACCAGGTCGCACGATCTGATCGGGTCCTCGGAATCCGGGATTGTGCTCACCAAGCCAAAGGAGCCCCTGGGCCCAGACCCCCAGCTCGACGGCACGGGCCGTTTCGGCTTGACCGAGCCCGGCTCCATAGACGACCAAGAGGCCGGAGCGGATGGCATTGGTATCTATTTGGTCAGCTCGATCAAGGAGAGCGTCGCCGAGAAAAGAGAATGTTCCGTCGTTTGGGACCCCGATGACATTCAGCGGCACATCGGGGTGAAAGGTGATGAACTCGAACAAAAGGGATCGCAGCAGCGGCAGTCCCTGTTCCGGCGACACGTTCAGAAGCGAGTACGAGCCGACAACCTTGATCGGTACTGGCACCCAGGCATCGAAAACGCGGGGCCCGAGCATGCCGTCAAGTTCCTCCAGTTGAGCTGGCTCCAACTCGGAAGGTACCGACAGATCCAACAGTGATGGCCGGTGGCCGTAACCGACCGAGACATACCCGTAGGCCGGATCGTCAGTAACGACCCGAGGGTGCACCCGAGCCGGATCGGAATGGGTCCAAGCCAAAGTCATCGGACCGGTGGGATTGCCAATTCGCCGAGCCCGTACAACCCGGCTCGCGACCTCGTTCAATTCGCCGAGCCGACCCCGCAGGATGGAGATCCACTCGTCCATGACCGCTGCCTTCTTGAACCGCCCGAGAAGGCTCTGCACCTCTTCTTCGGCTGGCATGACCCACGTCTGGGCCAAGGCTGTTGGGGACTCACTGACTTCTGCCGGGCCATCGAGCATGAGAAGCGTGGTGCCCAACTCGACGACCGAACCGAGTTCCAACTCGACCTCGGCGGTGAGCGGAAGACCATCGATTCTTGTTCCGTTGGTCGACTGCTCGTCTCGGACTCGCACCTGGCCATCGACCCTGGTGAAGGTGGCATGGCGACGAGAGACGACGTTGTCGTCAAGGCCCAGGACATCGGGCCCGGTGGTTCGACCGAGAGTGATTGAACCGTCAGGGAGATCGATGATGTTGCCACCATGGGGACCGCTCAAAACAACAAGTTGACGGCGATTCACCAATGCTCGGAACTCCGAGACGTCGATGGTCATCGTTGGTAATAGCGTGGGCTCGGAGGCGACAGGAGCGCGAGCCGCCTCCATCGGGACAGGAGCGGCGGCAAAGGTAGAAAGCGCGGCCCCCATAGCAACCGCGTGTTTTGGGTGGGTGTCGATAACGACGTTGACACCGAGGGCGGAGGTCAAAGCATGCGACACCATCGGCAAACGTGACGAGCCGCCGACCAGCAGGACGGCGTGTAGGTCCTGACTGGTGATCCCCGCGCTGTCGAGAGACTCCTTCATGGTGTCGACGGTGCGATCGATGTACGGGCTGATCGCTCGCTCGAACTGCGACCGTTGGACCATGACCTCGGTTGCCAGTCCGGGAAGCAGGACCGGCAAAACCACTCTGGTGTCGAACGAGAGCGCCACCTTGGCCCTGGTGCACTCCTCCCGCAGCCGAGCCACCGCTCGCTGAACCGACAGGTCCTCGGGGTCGACGTCTTCGAGGGCACCATCGAGTCCTTCGACCACCAGGTTAAAAACTGCCTCGTCGAAGTCGATGCCCCCGACATGGTCGAGTCCTCGGGGCTGGCCGCGAATGACGTAGCCGTCGTCGGTTCGTTCGAGAACGGCGGCGTCGAATGTTCCGCCACCCAGGTCGTAGACAGCGATGGCAGCGCCATCAGGGACTCGGCTTCGCTCGTGGTAGTGAATGGCGGCTGCCGTCGGTTCGGGCAACAGGCGAATGTTGGGGATGCCGGTGTTGGTCACCATGGCCTGCATGAGGTTCAGTTTGAACGACCCCCAGGTGGCGGGATGGGTGAGCACCAGGGTGTGAGGTCGCTCCCCCTCCATGCCGCTGGCCTGCTCGACG
>CALHBU010000372.1 GCA_937930655.1 uncultured Acidimicrobiales bacterium
GCCGGATCAGGCCAAGGCGCTGCACACCGTGTTGGTCATGATGGTGGCAACCACATAGGGGTCGGCATTGGCGTTCGGCCGGCGATCCTCGATGTAGCCCTTCTGGTCCTGGGCGACCTGCCATGGGATCCGGATGGAGGCGCCGCGATCGGACACGCCGTAGCTGAACTGGTCGAAACGCTGGGTCTCGTGGGCACCGGTGAGACGCTCTTCGATGCCCTGGCCATAGCCGGCGAGGTGTTCCTCCGGCTTGCCGGGGGCGCCGATGGCCTCGCAGGCGGCGATGATGGGGTCGTAGCTCTCGCGCATGGCCTTGGTGGAGAAATTGGTGTGCATGCCGGCGCCGTTCCAGTCGCCCTTCATGGGCTTGGCGGCAATGGAAATCTCGACGTTGTGCTTCTCGGCCACCCGATAGAGGAGGTAGCGGGCAATCCAAAGATGGTCGCCGACCTCGACGGTATTGGCTGGGCCGATCTGGAATTCCCACTGGCCGGGCATGACCTCGGCATTGGTACCCGAGATCTTCAACCCAGCCTCGATGCAGGCGGTGGTGTGCTCTTCGACCAGGTCTCGGCCGTGGATCTTCACCGCTCCGACACCGCAGTAGTAGGGACCCTGGGGAGCGGGGAAACCATTTGGTGGAAAGCCGGCCGGCCAACCGGTGGTCATGTCGAGCATGGTGTATTCCTGCTCGAGTCCGAACCACGGCTCCTGGTCGCCGTACTTGTCGAGGGCCTCCCGAGCGGCAGCCCGAGTGTTGGTGGGGTGGGGCGAAAGATCGGCGGTCAGGGCCGTCTCGCACAGCACCAAAATGTTGTCGCCGCCCCGGATGGGGTCGGGGCACGTGAAGGCGGGTTGCAGGACGACGTCGGAGTTGTCGCCCGTCGCCTGGTTTGTGCTGGAGCCGTCAAAACCCCAGATGCCCGGCTCGTCGCCATCGGCGAGGATCTTGGTCTTGGATCGCACCTCGGGGGTGGGCTCTGTGCCGTCGATCCAGATGTATTCGGCCCTGTAGGTCATATTTTCTCCGACTTCGCTCTGTTCTCGAAGCTCCAAGTAAAGGCCGCGATTGTTGCTGCCACAATCTCTCTTTGTAAACGGAGTGTGAAACAACTCACGAACTCGGCTTGTTCGGGTGACTCTCCCGTGACGTGCTGGTAACACTGGCAGGGTGAATCAGCAGCAGTTGGATCAACAGCGCCAGTACGTGCTTCGGGCAGTGGAAGAACGCGGTGTCAAGCTCATCCGGCTCTGGTTCACCGATGTTCTGGGCCAATTGAAGTCGGTCGCCATCTCCCCCGCCGAGCTCGATACAGCGCTGGAGGAGGGTCTCCACTTCGATGGTTCGGCTATCGACGGCTTCAGCCGAATTCAGGAGTCGGACGTTCTGGCCCGGCCCGATCCCAGCTCGTTTGAGCTTCTCCCGTGGGCCGATGGAGGTGACGGAACAACCGGCAGGATGTTCTGCGACATCTACAACCCCGACGGCTCGGCCTTCGAGGGCGACCCCCGGCATGTCCTCAGACGCAACCTCCGAAAAGCAGCCGACGACGGCTACGGCTTCTTCGTTGCCCCCGAGATGGAGTTCTTTTACTTCGCCGACGGAGAGCCGGTCCACAAGCCGCAGTTGCTGGACTCCGGGGGGTACTTCGACCTCACGACCAGCGATGTGGCCTCGGACCTTCGGCGGGAGACAATCTCGGTGCTGGAGACGATGGGCATCCCCGTCGAGTACTCGTTCCACGAGGACTCCCCTTCCCAGCACGAGATCGATCTTCGCTACACCGACGCTCTCACCATGGCCGACCAGATCATGACCTTCCGACTGGTGGTGCGGGAGCTCGCACTGGAACGGGGGCGGTTCGCCAGCTTCATGCCCAAACCGTTGGCCGGCATGCAGGGGTCGGGCATGCATCTGCACCTCTCCCTCTCCGGCACCGACGACGACGGCCTTGAGAACAACGCTTTCCACGCTGACGGGGCCGAATACGCGCTAAGCGATACCGCCCGGATGTTCACCGCAGGCCTTATGCGTCACGCCAGGGAGATCACTGCCGTTACCAACCAGTTGGTCAACTCCTACAAGCGACTGGTCGTCGGCTACGAAGCCCCGATCTGGGTCAGCTGGGCCCAAAACAATCGATCTGCGCTGATCCGTGTTCCGGTAACCAGACCAGACAAGACCACCTCGACCAGGATCGAGTACCGGTCCCCCGACCCGAGCTGTAACCCCTATCTGGCCTTCTCCGTCATTCTGGCGGCCGGTATGAAGGGGGTCAGAGAGGGCTACGAACTTCCCGACGAGATAACGGAGAATCTCTTCGAAGTCACGCCGGCCCAGGTCAAGGCCCTCGGCATCGACGCCCTTCCGGCTTCGCTCTCCGAGGCACTCGACGAAATGGAGAAATCGGAGCTCGTTCATGAGGCACTGGGCGACCACATCTTCGAGTGGTTCCTCAGAAACAAGCGGACTGAATGGCGTGACTACAAAGCCCACGTGAGCCAGTGGGAACTCGAGCGCTATCTCCCCTCCTGGTAACGGGAGCGACTCCTCGTGCAAGAACAGTTTCTCCTCTTTCCCGATCCAGCGCCGGCCGACGTGGTGCGCAGTCTCGACATGGCCGGCTATGGCTGGATCGCGGTCTCGAGTCGGGACGAAGTCACAGCCAAGGAACCAGCGGGCGGTTGGACGGGCGCCATCATCTGCGCCGACGCCGAGCCAGATCGAGCCTGGTCGCTCTGCCACGAGCTTCGCAAGCAGGACGTCCCCATCGAACCACTCTTACTCCTCGTCAGCGGCAGTCAGCTGGAGGAACTCGGTTCGAGGCCTGAAACCTTCGATGACTTCCTCATCACCCCGTTTCACCCCAAAGAGTTCGATGCCCGCCTCAAGCACCTGCTGTGGCGGGCCGGGCGGGGGGTCCGACCAGAACTGGTCGAATACGGCCCGCTCGAGCTCAACATCGAGACCTATCAGGCACAGATCGACGGTCGTCCCCTCGATCTCACCTACATGGAGTACGAGCTTCTGAAATACCTGGCCGCCAGCCCGGGTCGGGTCTTCAGCCGCGAGGTTCTACTCAGCCAGGTCTGGGGCTATGAGTACTACGGCGGGGCAAGAACAGTCGACGTCCACATCCGGCGGCTCCGAGCCAAGTTGGGTGAGGAACACGCCCACCTGATTCAGACCATTAGAAGCGTCGGATACAAGCTCGGCCAGTCTCGCTGGGGCTGAGCTGCCTTGTTCTGCTCCGCAGAACCGGCTTCGCCGATCCGGATAGCAGGGGAAACTGCAGCTTCGCTCCGCCCCGCAGCCCTACCGGGGTCCGATGGTTTCGAGCCCACAGAACGGCCGGAGCGCCGCCGGCACGCTGATGGTGCCGTCGGCTTGCTGATGGTTCTCGAAGATCGCCAACAGGGTTCGACCAATGGCGCAGCCGGTGCCGTTGAGGGTGTGCAGAATCTGGGTTCTGCTGTCGCCTTTCATCCTGGTGCCCATGCGACGAGCTGAGTAGTCGGTGTAGTTCGAACATGACGTGACCTCGCGGTACCGCTGCTCAGATGGCAACCAGACCTCGATGTCGTACTTCTTCGCCGCCGCGCCGCCGAGGTCGCCGGCAGCCACCGTGATGACCCGGAACGGCATGTCGAGTTCGGTGAAGATTTCTTCTTCGATACGGCGCAGATTTTCCAGCTCGTCCCAGGACTGCTCTGGGTCGGAGTAGATGAACATCTCGACCTTGTCGAACTGGTGGACCCGGAAGAGGCCCTGGGTGTCCTTGCCGTAGGTTCCGGCCTCGCGACGGAAACAGCTGGAATAGCCGACATAGCGCTTTGGCAGTTCCTCGGCGTCGAGACGCTCACCACGATGGAGGCCAGCCAAGCCGACCTCGGCTGTGCCGACCAAGAAAAGCTCGTCTTTCTCCAGCTCGTACACCTGGCTGCGATCGGTCGGGAAAAACCCGGCGTCGACCATCATGTCTTCACGGACGAGCACCGGCGGAATGACCGGCACAAAGCCCTTTCCGACCAGCTTGGTCATAACGAACTGGACCAGAGCGAACTGCAACAGGACGGCATCGCCAAGGACATAAGCAAACCGGCTACCGGACATCCGAACGGCCCGCTCGGTATCGACGAGGCCGAGATGTTCACCAATCTCGGCGTGGTTCATGGGCGGGGCCTCACCGGCCGTGCCGTTTTCGGACTCGACCCGGAAGTCATCCTCGCCGCCATCGGGCACCGACTCATCGGCCGGGTTCGGCAACTCCAGTGCCTGCTCGTTCACCGCCGCCTCAGCCGTAGTCAGCTCCGACTCAGCCTTCTGGAGCTCGGCCTTTAGTCCCTGGGCCGCGTCGATCTTGGTCTGACGTTCGTCGGGGTCGGCCTTGCCGATTTCCTTGGAAGCAGCATTGGACTGAGCTCGCAGCTCTTCAGTGCGAGAGCGCACATCTCGTAGAGCCCCATCAGCGGCCAGCACGGCGTCAATCGCCTCGGGGCTTGCACCCTTCCTGGCAACTCCCGCTCGATAGTCGTCTTCGTCTCGCAGCCTGCGCAGATCAATCACAGGGCTGACGGTACTGCCTCGCAGCGTCTCAGTAGTTGGTATTCACAAGCTCGGAGTCGGCGTGGTCGGCTTCGGCCTTCTTCTTGAGAAGAAGCCCAAAGACGCTGGCCGGTAGGACCATGCTCATGAGGAAGCCAACAGGAATGAGCACGACAACCACGATGGCGATGATGATGGCTCCGATCATGGTCATCAGTGTGCCCTAGATCGGCAACGTTCGCCTGATCATCCTACGTAGGCGCTGGCCTCGATCTCGATAAGGGCGCCAAGCGGTAGAGCGGCAACGGCGACGGCAGATCTGGCCGGCCGGTGGTCGCCGAAGACTTCGACGTAGATCTCGTTCATCTCGGCGTAGTCGTCCATTGACGTGAGAAACACGGTGGTCTTTGTCACGTCGGCCAGCGACGCTCCCTCGCCTTCCAGCAAACCGGCCAGGTTGGTCAGTGCTTGGCGAAGCTGACCTTCGAGGCCGTCGACCAGAGAACCGTCGACGATTCCGATCTGACCCGACGACACAAGCCAGTCGCCTGCTCGAACGATGGGGGTATAGGGACCAACAGGAGTGCTCATAGCTGCATCATGCCAGCGGACGCCTGAGCCTGCCCGCCACCCGACAAGCATCGCGATCCCAACCAGATATCCGCCGCGACCAGCTAGAAGAGACCGATCGGCCATTGCCGGGGTGCTTCCTTCTGAAGCCACACGGCGGCGCATACCGCAGCAAACACCGCGTCCGACCCGTTCACCAGCGCACCGTCGGACGGTTGCACAGTCACGTCAACGACCGGCGTGTCGACGGCCCGCACCACACCGAAGCTTCGGATAGTCAGGTCGTGAACCTCGCCAGCATCGTCGACGGTGAGGGCTTCGGAACACACCATCGAGTACGCCATATGGGCAGCGCCGATGCAGTACGACCGCAGAACGACCTCGTCCACCACTTGGCCACAACGCACGCTAATTTCCAGCCGGGGCCGGCCAGACTCCTCAATGGTGAGGTCGGCGGTGGCTGTCGCCCCATTGGGTGCGGTTATCTCTCCTACTTCACCGCGAGCTGCGGCCAGCAAGGCAACCGCTTCGGCCCAACCGGCCGCCCTGATTAGGGAAGATGTCGGCGGACCGGCGATGCCCTCAACCTCTCTGACCTCCAGATCAGGAGCGACAGCACCTATCGCCTCAGCAATTCCATCGGTGGCTCGGACAACGACAACCCCCGTGCCATCGGCCATGGCCCCGCCAGCCAACGGCGGGCGTTTTGGGCCCCATCGAACGGTGTCTTCTCGGCTGGCCAAAGCCAGGACAGCCCGCCCGTGCTCATCGGCCAATTGCCGAGCAGCGCCCGCCACCGGGCTTTCCTGTTTGGCTCCGAAGGCTCCACCGTTGGCGAGAGGTGACGACGGCTGACCTCCGGGCTCACACCATGACGCGTCGGTCTCCAGAAACGCCGGCTCGACCCAGGTGGTCTGAAGGGCGGCATCCCAGTCACCCTCGGGAACTTCCAGCGGCCAGCTATGAGCAGCCGTTGTTCGCCGACCCTGGGTCTTGCCGGCTGCCTTCCTGGCCTCGTCGAGCGTTTCGCCCACAGCCCAGCCACCTTCAGCGTCAGGCACGGCCCGCAACGCTCCGGCAGGTGCGGTATCGGCGGCAAAGCCCCCTAGCCCGAGCGTCACCTCGGGCGACACTCGCTGGATCCCACCCCCTTCAATCGTTGCCTGCGCCCCCGCTGCTCCGTGGTCTCGGGTGACAATCTCGACAGGTGACTCTCTCACCAGCCCCTCTGTCCCCGAAACCTCGGTCATGATGCTGGCCGCTTCGTGGATGGTCTGCCAACCCGTGCACCGACACAGGTGAGCCAGCAAAGCTTGATCGACAGCGGGTGTGTCGAGACCTTCACCGGCCTGGGCCATTGCCTCAAGCCGAAGGACGATGCCGGGCGTGCAGAAACCGCACTGGCTCCCACCGGTAGCGCACAAAGCCTCACCCCACGCCGACCGACGATCTTCGGTCAGACCCTCGATAGTGACGATCTCTCGGCCGACGACCCGCCGAGCTGGCGTTACACAGGCCACCCGTGGCTTACCGTCGACCAGCACCGTGCAACAGCCGCACTGGCCCTGGGGGCTGCAGCCATCCTTTGCGCCGGTGAGACCCAGTTCGTCTCGGAGAACACCGAGTAACGAATCTCCGCGATCGGGAACCGAGACGTCCCTTCCGTTGACCTGCAACGCAAGCTGCCGTGCGGTTGGGGGCTGGTCGTCTGCCACCCTGGCGAGGATACGGTCAGCAATGGTGGTCAACGATCAACCAGAGAACCAGTCTCGCCGTCAGTTCCTTCAACGAGGTCTGAGGGGCACCGTTTTGATACTCGGCGGCAGTGCCTTTGCATCGGCCTGCACTCGACGAGATGAGGCGGCTCCTCAGGTCGTAGCACTGTTCAGCTCAAGCTTTGTTATCACCGCCGGGACGCCACAGCGTCTGTCTTTTGGGGTCGTCGACGGCGACCAAGATCTCACTGACGATCAGCCGTTGTCGGTCCGTATTCTCAGCGACGGGCAAGAACTCGAGACCCAGTCTGTTCGGGCGCGGGTTGTCGACCACGATCATCCTCCCGGTACCGGCGACCACGAACACGCCAGCATCAATCGGTATTACGCCCTCACGACGACGCTTCCCGAACCGGGCATCTACGACCTTGAGATCGATATCGATGGCCAGATCATGCTGTTGCCGGTGCAAGCCTTTGCCAAGGCAGAGGTCGCCGTTCCGGGCCCGGGTGATGAGTTTCCCGCCCTCAGCACTCCGACCCTCGACGATCACCGAGGCGTCGACCCGTTGTGCACCCTGTTCGACGGGCCGTGCTCATTCCACACACAGACCGCAGCTGACGTGCTGGCCCAGGGCCGTCCGATGGCGCTGCTGGTTGCCACCCCGGCCTTCTGCGCCACGTCCTATTGCGGACCGGTGCTCAACACCCTGATCGACGTCGCGGAGTCGTTCCCCGACATCACCCCGGTCCATGTCGAGCCGTGGGCCAATCCCACCGAGGGCTCAGGCCTCACCGACCCCAACCTTCGAACCTCGGCAACCGTCGACGAGCTGCAACTCACCTTCGAACCGACGCTCTTCCTCGTCGACGGCAACGGGATCGTTGTGGAACGGATCGACAATGTGTTCGACAGGACCGAGCTGGAGGAGGCTTTGGCTCGACTGGCTCCCTAGACGCGAAGAAGCCGCCCGGCCAGGCCAGGGCGGCTTCTCACGGTGAAGTAGTAGCTAGCCGAACGACGTGCCAGCTGAATGGCTTGTTAGCTGAATGACTGGCCGCAACCGCAGCTGCGGGTGGCATTCGGGTTGTCGATGGCGAAGCCAGCCTGCTGGAGGCCATCCTTGTAGTCGAGGGTTGCACCCTGAAGCAGCTGTGCACTGCTGGCATCGACTACTACGGCAACGCCTTCGCCGTAGGTCTGGCGATTGTCGTCGTCGCCAACTTCGCTGTCGAAGAACATTTCGTAACTGAAACCGCTGCACCCGCCGGGGCGTACGGCTACCCGAAGAGCGAGTGACTCATCGCCCTCCTGGGTGAGAAGTTCCTTGACCTTTGACGATGCAGATTCTGTGAGTGTGATCACACCAGACCTCCTGTAGCTAGGTTCATCGTACCTCTTCAGGCCTGCCTTGAGCACACCCGGAGCCGCCTGGCCGCCGTCTCAGCATGGAGGTGGCGGTGCCGTGCGTCTCATCAGAGCTAACGCCTACGGACCTAGACTTGTTCCCATGCCAACGCCCGACGACATCATGGCGATGCTCCGCGGAGTCATCGATCCCGAACTCGGCAGCGACATTGTCGAGCTTGGCATGGCCAAAGGCGCCACTATTGACGACGACGGCAAGGTGGTGGTGACCATTGCCCTGACGACCATGGGGTGCCCGCTCAGGGCCCAGATACGGAACGACACCAAAGCCCGTCTCCTGGCGCTTCCCGGTGTTTCCGATGTCACCATCGACTGGACCGAGCTTTCGTCGGCCGAAAAGGCCGAAACGATGGCCATCGCCCGGCGCAATGTTGTCGACCAGGCTGGAGAAACAGCCATTCCGGCCACCACCCGGGTTCTGGCAATCGCCTCGGGCAAAGGGGGCGTCGGAAAGTCATCG
>CALHBU010000373.1 GCA_937930655.1 uncultured Acidimicrobiales bacterium
TTGGGCCTCAGGCCCTATGACCTCCGTCAGTTCGATGAATCGTTGAGGAAGGTCTTGCGAGTGGGCCGGTCCTTCTGATCGGGGAATCGTTTGACCAGATCCTTCGCTTGTTGGACCCACTCGTCTCTCTCGATTCGGCCCGGGAACGAGGCGAGGGCGTCATCGACCTTTGCCACTTCAGCCTTATTGAGTGCGGCCAGCTGTTCCCAAGCTCTGATGCCGAAGCCATTCAACAGCTTCTCCATCTCTGGACCGATGCCGTTGATGACCTTCAGGTCATCCTTGTGACCGGCACCCGGAGTCCCAAGCTTCGTTGTCCCCGCTTGCCACGCCGGGGTGGGTCGCGATCGCACAACGGTGATGGGCTCATGACCATTGGCGATGATTGCCTTGGCCTGAGGGACCCACTCGTCACGGGTGATCCGACCGGGAAACTCCTCGAGTGCCTCGTCCACCTTGGCCACATCGGCCGCGGTGAAGTCGGCTAGCTGCTCCCAGGAGGCGATTCCGAAGCTGTTCAACAGCCCTTCCATCTTGGGACCAATTCCGTTGATGACCTTAAGGTCATCGACATGGTCGGCACCCTTGGTTCCGAACCTGGTCGGCTTCGGAACCGGCTTCGTAGATGTCGCAGCTGCGACTGGTGCCGGAGCTGGGGCTGGTTTGACCACAGCGGCTCGAGCTAACTGGGCCTCGAGCTCCTCTATCCGGCCGTCTCGCCGGAGAACTTCTCGTCGAAGTCCTTCCATTTGACGGGGCAGACCCTTCAGCGGTTCCATGCCTTCTACTTCCGCTTGCCGTCGCCCGAGGTTCGCTTCGGCAGTCTGCAAACGAGCGGTCACCGCGTTGGCCTGATTTCGACTTTGAACCAGCTCCTGTGCCGACCGGTCGTACTTCGTCACTGCCTCGGAGACTCTCGCCCGCAGGGCGTCAATCTCGGTCTCCGAGCGCTTCAGGCCGGTCTGGGCTGTCTCCAGCTCGGCGGCCGCCCTAGCTGCTGCCTCGGCTGACTCCCGGGCGCTGCTTCGAGCCTGTTCAGCTGCCGCTTCGGCCGAGTTGAGCTTCTTCTGAAGCTCGTCCAACTGAGCCTGGCGTTCCGCAGTTTGTCGATCGGCCGCGGTGACCCGACCACCAAGGTCGGATACCTGAGTCCGGAGACCGCTCAGTTCGGTGGCGCGATTTGTGTTCTCCGTCTCAACCTCGACCAGTCGAGCGTTGGAAGTTTCAAGCCTCGAACGCAGATCGGCCAGCTGCGCATCACGTTGGCGCAGCGCCTCCTCGGCCTGAGCGGCCTCGGCTGCCTTCGTCTTGGCCGATTGTTCGGCCTCGCCGAGCGACGCCCGTGCGGCCGCAAGCTGATCAGCCCGCTCTTTGGCCAGCTTCTCAGCATCGGCCAACCGACCGTTCGCTGTGTCCAACTCACCTCTGACCGTTTGGAGTTGCCCATTGGCTGTTTCGACGTCGGTGGTCGCTGTCTCCAGTTCGCTGGTTGCGGACTGGAGCTTCGACTGAAGATCGGCCAGATCCTTGTCTCGCTGGGTGGCCAGAGTCTCCAACTCAGTGGCTCGTCCACTACTCGTCGTCAGGTCAGCTCGGAGTCGAGCGAACTCCACCGCCCGGGTACGTCCGACCTCTTCGAACTCGGTTATTCGATTGTCACGGTCCTCGACTGCCTCGTCCCGCTCGTTCCGGGCGGCATCACGCTCACCAATAGCTGTATCTCGCTCGCCGGAGGCGGCATCCCGCTGACGAAGAGCGTTGTCACGCTCGCCGACGGCTGTATCCCGAAGGGTAAGCGCATCATCCCGACTTGCCAGAGCAGCAGCTCGTTCGTTTGAAGCCACATCACGCTCACCGACGGCCGTATCGCGTTCACCAACCGCAGCATCACGCTGGCGCAACGCCACGTCGCGCTCGCCGATTGCCACATCACGCTCGCCGACGGCCGCATCGCGCTCGCCGATTGCAGCATCACGCTCACCGACGGCCGCATCGCGTTCACCAATTGCAGCATCACGCTCACCGATTGCAGCATCACGCTGGCGCAACGCCACGTCGCGCTCGCCAGTGATTGTCTGAACCTCATTGTTCAAAGCGGGCACACCGTCGGCGACCTTGCGGAGCTCGATCATCTCTGAGCCCTGGGCGGCAGCTGCACTGTCCAGCTCGGCAATCCGGAGATCTCGTTGGGTTATGGACTCGGTCGCCTGGCCATGCTCGGTACGGAGCGTGGCCAGCTCGTCTTCCAACTCGCCGATCCGACCGTCCCTCTGCTCGACCACCCCGACCAACGGAGCCAACTCCTGAACCCTCGATTCACGGGCCGTCAGTTGGCTCTGAAGATCGCTGTTCCGTTGCTCCAACTCGGTGGACTGCAGTTCGAGCGATGCCAACCGCTTGTCTCTTGTCCCAAGGTCGGTCTGCAAAGTCTGCACCCCGACATCCCGGCTCTGGAGCTCGGTCTGAAGTTCAGCCAAGCGGGTGTCCCTCTCGCTCAGCTGACCCCTACTTTCAGCCAGCTCGTTCTCGAGGTTCACCAGAATCGACGACTTGGTTTCCAGTTCCGATCGCAGGTCAATGACCTCCGATGGCAGCGCTTCGAGCTTGTGCAGCTTTTCTTCCCGTTGTTTCAGTCCTAGCTGCAACGATCCGACTTCGCCTTTGGCTGCATCGAGAGCCGTTCGCCGTTCGTTCGAGATCAGCTCGGCCTCGTCGAGATCGAGTCGGAGTGCTGCCCGTTCAGCGCGTAGCTCACCCAACTCCGATTGGAACCCGCTGACTCTCGAACGCCAGCCTCGTCGCCACAGCATCCAGCCGGCCCCGAGGCCGAGGAGCAGTGGCAGAAGGAGTAGCCAGAACCACTCCAGAAATAGCCAGAACATGTCGGGGAACCAGTCCATCAGACGTCCTCTCTTGCCAGGATTTCAACCCGGCGGTTTCGTTGTCGACCTTCATCGGTGTCATTGGAATCAATCGGATCGGCCTCTCCCTTGCCCTCGGCGCTCAGCCGGGATGTATCAACACCCCGGCTGACCAGCGCAGACAGCACGGCGGTCGCCCGTTCCTCGCTGAGCACCTGATTGGCGTCGTCGTCGCCACGGCTGTCCGTGAAGCCAACGATGTCGACCGAGATGCTCTCGTACTGATTGAGAACAGCGGCGACTTCGTCGAGGACACCCTCGGTGGCCGCTGTCGGGACCGCAGTACCGGTCTCGAATTCGATCTTCTTCAATGCCAACAACTGGTCGAGCGCATCCTGCGCTGCCGCTTGCTCGGCGACAGATATCTCGACGTTGGCATTTGCGTCGGCCAAGGCCGCAGTGGCCTTGTCGAAGTCAGCTTGGCTTCCGGCAACCCCCACAATTCGAACCATGTCGTCGTCGACCCAGATCGTTCCGCGAACCAGCTCGTTGCCAATTAGGGGCGCCAGGGTCGCCATGGTGGCGGGAACGTCTTCGCCGACGATGAGACCCTCGGCCGTGGTCGGTTCGGCCACTCCGAGATCGGTTACCGCTGCGGCCAAACCGACTGGGGCATCACCCATCTGTTCGATGGATCCGTCAGCCAACCAATCGACCCGGAACGAGGCCGGCACAGGTGCCGACGGCTCTTCTTCCTGTTCCGGCTCGGGCGCGGGAGCCGGTGCCGATGCAGGAGCAACGAACGCGATCTCAACATCTCGGGCCCCTCGGATGTCTCCCAAGTCAGCGGCCAGCTGCTCAGCATTAGCTGTGCCCTCGGGAACCGTGAGGTAGCCGTCTCGGCCGTTCCACTCCACTGTTGCGTCGGGGTTTGCCGTGTAGGACGCAACGTCGAGGGCTTCTTCGTCAAGCTCGTCTTCGATGTGCGGAAAGCCCCACAGGGGAGCAAGCACCAACAGCAGCAAGAACGCTAGGGCGGTGAGTAGAACAACCAGCCGATTCGACATATCGCCTCTCAAATTGTGGATGGACCCCTCCGCTGGGAAGCCATCTGCGGGAACCTTCGAAACGTTGCGGACTCCTAAAGACGACGGAGCCGAGCGACGGTTGGTCGCGCGATTTCTTTGCAACCGCTGTTCTCAAACTTCCCAATCTCGAACCTCACGCGACCTTTCGGGCTGCCGATCGTCTATACAGTGACGCTCCAGTAAGTAGTTTCAATCTGGAGCAGGTAAACCCCCGCAACATCTCGATCGGCCCAACAGCCTCGAGAAGAAAAGGAGCCCATCATGGGAATCATGGACAACGCCAAGGACGCCCTCGGCAAGGTGGAAGACGCCAAGGAAATGGTCGAGGAGCATGGTGACAAGCTCCCCGGTGGTCTCGGAGACAAGGCTGCCGACGCACTCGACAAGGTCGACTCCGTCAAGGACAAGATCCCCGGCCAGGGCGAGTAAAGAACGCTCTAGATCAACGAAGCTCTAGAGATACAAAAGGCCCCGGGTCCCAAGGACCCGGGGCCTTCTTCGTTTTAGCTTCTCCCCCACTCCGGTTTCGAGCGAAGGCGGCGCCTCGCTCTTCAAGCGAGGACTTGGACGTAGGACCCGCAGCGGGACAGCGGGGCGCTGCCGAAGCGGGAGCTAACCCACAGACCCTTCCATTTGAAGTTCGATCAGGCGGCTCCACTCGACGGCGTACTCCATTGGCAGTGTCCGGGTGACCGGCTCGATGAAGCCGTTAACCACCATGCCGATGGCCTGCTCTTCGGAGAGTCCACGACTCATGAGGTAGAAGAGCTGCTCGTCGGCGACCTTGGACACCGTGGCCTCGTGACCGATCTGGGCGTCGTGAGCACCGATCTCCATATAGGGATAGGTGTCGCTGACTGACTCGTCGTCGAGAATCAGGGCGTCACACTGCACGTGACTCTTGCAGCCATAGGCGTGATCCTCCACCCGTACAAGGCCTCGATAGCTCGAGCGTCCGCCATCTTTGCTGATGGACTTCGACACGATCTTGGACGTGGTCTCCGGCGCGGCGTGAACCATCTTGGCACCGGTGTCCTGGTGCTGGTCACGACCGGCGTAGGCGACCGAAAGCACCTCGCCGCTGGCCTTGGGACCAGCCAGCCAGATGGCCGGGTATTTCATGGTGAGCCGGCTACCGATGTTTCCATCGATCCACTCCATGTGGCCTTCGGCTTCGACGTAGGCCCGCTTGGTCACCAGGTTGAAAACGTTGCTCGACCAGTTCTGGATGGTGGTGTACGTCACGTGAGCACTCGGCTTCACGACGATCTCCACCACTGCACTGTGGAGCGAGTCTGAGGTGTAGACCGGAGCCGAACAGCCCTCGATGTAGTGAACCTTCGAACCTTCATCGGCGATGATCAGGGTGCGTTCGAACTGACCCATGTTCTCGGCGTTGATACGGAAATAGGCCTGCAAAGGCATTTCAACTTCGACGCCGGGTGGCACATAGATGAACGATCCACCAGACCAAACCGAGGAGTTCAGCGATGAGAACTTGTTGTCATTGGGTGGGATGATCTTGCCGAAATAGGGCTTGACCAGCTCGGGGTGCTCCCGCAGAGCGGTGTCCATGTCAGTGAAGATGACACCCTGCTGCTCGAGGTCCTCCCGGTTGCGGTGGAACACGACCTCGGACTCGTACTGCGCCGTGACGCCAGCCAAATACTTACGCTCGGCCTCAGGAATGCCGAGCTTTTCGTAGGTGTCCTTGATGGCGTCGGGGAGGTCTTCCCAATTGTCGACCTGACCATCGGTGGGCTTGATGTAGTAGAAGATGTCGTCGAAAAAGATCTCCGACGTGTCTCCACCCCAATTGGGCATCGGCCTCTTCTCGAAGTGACGCAACGATTTGAGGCGGAAGTTGAGCATCCAGTCGGGCTCACCCTTCATCCACGACATCTCGCGAAGGATGTCCTCGTTCAGGCCCTTCTTGGGCTTGAACACGTAGTCCTCTTCATCGCTCCAGCCAAGCTGGTACTTGCCGAGGTCAAGTGCGTCAACGGCCATGGTGTGTCCTCCTAGGACCCAGAACTAATTTCTACTACCTGGATAGTAACAAATATGGCGGCCCATTCGTCAGCCCAAGCTTCCTAGCCGAGAAAGAGCTTGCTCAATCGAGCCGGCGGAGGTCCCGTCTGTAGACCTGAGCCCTCGCCTTGTAGGTCCTGGCCCCATGAGTAATAGCTTCGTCCACCACCCGATCGGGCAGGATCTTGGCCGGAATTCCCAACGCCATGGCCCGGGACGGAACCTCGGTGTCGTTTGTGACCACCGCATTCGAACCAACCAGTGACCAACTGCGAAGCACCACCCGGTGGAGAACCACGGCCCCGTTCCCAACCAGCACGTCGTCTTCGACCGTGCATCCTTCAAGATGGACCAGGTGGCCAACAACGCAGCGGTTGCCGACGATGGTCGGGTGCTCGTCGGTGACGTGGATGACCGAACCATCCTGGATAGAGGTGTCCTCGCCAACCTCGATTCCGCTCTTGCCGTCGCCCCGCAACACGGCCGAGGGCCAGATGGACGAACCAGCACCGATCGTGACGTTGCCGATCACCGTCGCTTGCGGGTGAACAAAAGCAGTCGAGTCGATTTGGGGCTCAACGTCCCCTAATGCGTAGATGGCCACGAGCGCTGAGGCTATCTGGCCCCAGGCCGAGGGCCGAACTGAGCAACTTTCAGTGGCGAGTAACCACCCAACGTGAGATAGGCTCAAAGGCTCACGTCGTTACTCGAACGTGAACGGCCAGTTGTCGGGCTCTTGCCGACCTCCCGCCGTCGAATGTGGAGGTACCCGTTGCGGGTACAAATACGGGAGTGCCCAGCGATGGCACAGCTTCGGGGTTACCCGTGGCACTGATCGCCCCAGCTCAGGTCGAACCAAGCGCGCGGTTTAGCAATCTCTCGGCATCGCCGTTCTGGGCGACCGTTACCGCCCTGTCTCTGATCGCCATGGCTCGTTGGGCCACCGACGGCCTCTGGCTCATCGCCTTCCTGGCCATCATCATCCTGGTACACGAAGGTGGTCATTGGTTTTTTGCCCGCAGGGCGGGCATGCAACCAACCGAGTTCTACTGGGGCTTCGGTCCGGAGATCGTCGGCTTCGACTACCGGGGCTGCCGCTACGGCGTCAAGGCCATCTTCCTCGGCGGTTACGTCAAGCTCTGGGGCATGACGCCATCATCGGAGCTTCCTGCCGGAATCGATGAGCAAGCCACCTATCGGGCCGCCAGCCACGGCGGCCGACTGGCCACCATTCTGGCCGGACCATTCACCAATTTCCTTACCGCCCTCCTGGCGTTTGTGGTGGCCAACTGGCTTGAGGGAAGCGGGTTTGCGGCAGGTCTCTCGCAAGGAGTCGCCGATCTCTGGTCGGTTGTCGTTGGCACGCTTGAAGCGCTATGGCTCTGGGTCACCAGCCTCGATGCCTACTTCGGAGTTGTCGCCGACCGCACCGCCGATCCGGACTCAGGGCCGGTTCGTTTTCTCTCGCCGGTTCGACAGGCTGAGGTCTCGGGGTACGCAGTTTCTGAAGGGGCGCCGCTGGCTCTGCGCTGGTTCGCCATCCTTTCAGCCGCCGTTGGCTTGGTGAATCTGTTGCCGCTACCACCTCTCGATGGGTCCCATGCTGCGGTGACCGCCACCGAATGGGTGCGTCAGAAGTTCCAGCGCGACGACACCATCCGAGTCGATGTACATCGACTCGAGCCACTTGCGTATCTCACGCTCGGTGCGCTGGTGATTCTGTCGCTC
>CALHBU010000374.1 GCA_937930655.1 uncultured Acidimicrobiales bacterium
TTGCTCTGGAGGTCCTGCACGTAGGCATCCAGACGGTCGAATCGGTCATCCCAAATGTGGCGGTATTGGTCGGTCCATCCCGCCACTTCGGCCAGTGCCTCGGGAGCGATGGTGCACGGGCGAAACTGGGCTCGTCGGCCCCGGGTGATGAGGCCGGCCTGTTCCAGCACCTTGATGTGTCGGGAGATGGCCGGCAGCGTCATATCGAACGGCTCGGCCAGGTCGTTCACGCTGGCCTCGCCTTCGGCCAGCCGGGCCAGAATGGCCCGTCGAGTCGAGTTGGCAAGAGCGGCGAACGTGTCATCCAGTCGGTCATCGTCGAGTGCCGCGGTGGCAAGGACAGCGCCTGCAGTGGTCATGGTCGTCACCTCCAAACTTGCCAAGATTGTTAATTAACAAGTGTGTAAAGTAGACGAAACCTACGGCGGCGTCAACCAACTCGGCACCTGCGAAGCACGCAGCGCCCCGGTGTCAGGAACTGACCTGAAAAACAGCGTCACGGGGTCGAGGTTCGCCGGTGAGTCCGGTCACCAGGAAGTCGACCGAATGGGCCAACTCCTCGATGGGAACTGCCGGGTGCAGTCCGGGATTGGCGTGGAGTCGTTTGTCGGTTGAAGCGAGTGCATCGAACAACTCGAGACATTCTTCCCGGCTGAACAGTTCGTCTTCGAGCTGCATGATGAACGAGATGGGAATGGTTATGGCCTCGGCCGCCGCCTGGATGATCGGTCGATAGTTGTCAGGTCCGGTGATGCCCATCAATCCCAGGACAGCCACCTTGATCCTGTCTTCGGATGCCACGAAGGGAGCCCCGTAGATGGTTCCCATCGAGAGGCCCCAGTAGCCGACCGGTCCTATACCGACCTCGGGCTGAGCCTGAGCAAAGTCGAGCGCCGTCTTCCAATCGGCTGTCATGTCGGCAGCTGTTCCGTCGCGACCCCACTCTGGCCAGAAGGCATCACGTCCTCCATCGCCCTGCTGCCGGCGCCCGTGTACCGGGCCATCTATGGACAGCACGTTGAACCCATGCTGGCCAACAAGATTTCTGGCCAGCCAGGGAATGGGAGCTTGGTGTCGATCGCCCGAGGCGCCGTGGCCACAACAGACGAGTGGAGCTCCGGGGCTGGCGTCGGGCGACTGCCAGACCACGCCGGTTACTGGCCGAGTCTCGCTCTCGATGGTGAACTCTCTGAGGAGGAGGTCATGTTGGATCGACTCTTCTATGAAGGCCACGTTGCTCGGTTTAGCACGTTGTTTGCAAGCGCAGTCGATCACTATCGCCAGACGTTGGGAACCAAGCCCAGCCGACGAACGTCCTAGTTCTGGCCGACCCGACTTGTTCGCCACTCACGGAGGATCTCATGAAGCTCGGCAGGTTCTTGACGGCCCCTTTGGTCGCTATCTCGCTTCTCGGATCGGCCTGTGTTGCCGACGACCCCGTGCACCAGATGCACGCATCGACCGAGGCGACGACGTTGCGCCCCGCAACCGAGCTTGACGGTACGAGTTGGACCCTTCTCGGATTCCAAACCGCCGATGGCTTTGAACCGGTTGAGCATCCCCAGGTGGCGAGAATTGGTTTCCTCGACGATCGAGTGGGCGGGTTCTCGGGTTGCAACTCCTATTGGGGTCGCTTCGTCATCGATGGCGACAACGTGAGTATGGTCGGCGTCAACGTGACGATGAAGTCCTGCTCGCTCGCCATGGACTTCGAGCGTCGGTTCCTATCGGCCCTGGACCCGGACACCACCGGAGAGATCAGTACCGATGGCCACCTGGTCCTGTCCGACCAAGACGGTCAGGCCCTGATCTTCGAGCTCGACTCTCAATAAGGCGCTGTGGCTGGGTCTTCTAGGCGTCGAGTGTCGCGCCCTGGGCAATCAGCTCAGCCCGGACGTCGGTCGGGTCGAAGGTGCCTCTGCTCGAGAAGTGGGCGGCGGAGACACCGGCCGCTTGACCGGTGGCGAACGCGGTGCCCATCACCCTGATGGCGGCGCCGGCCTTCCGGTCACCGTCGGCAGTTCGCCCCGCTGCAAACAAGTTCGGCGTGTCGATGCTGCAGAGACAACCCAGCGGTATCTGAAACGGTTCACCTTCCGGTGGCAGATCGAGTGTGCTGACGTAGGTGGCTCGGTCGTGCCACTCGGCTCCCCAGCCACCGAGGGCGATGCAGTCGTCGAAGGCCCGGCGGGTCTCGATGTCTTGCCATGTCAATTGCTGGATCGTGTCGAGGTGTCGGCTCTCCCGGGTTCCGAACTCGGGGCCTGTGCTGACCAGGTAGGCATCGCTACAGCCGTCGATACGGCGCACGGCCTCGAGGTAGTGCTGCGCTTGACGACGTCCAAACGCTTCTGCCCTCGAGATGCTGGCTGCGTCGCGCGGGTCGTAGTCGGCACTGGCGACGTACACGGAGAGGTCACCACTGATGGGCAGGCGGACGACGACGCTGACCCGCTTGGTCAGCTCTCTGCCTTCCTCGCTAGCCAGTTCGTCCACCATTGCGCCGAGCTGGTCGGCGCTGACATCGACATCCTGTGGGACTCCTCCGAACCGTGTGCTCAGTGACCCAAGGTTGACCTCACCTTCGTTGCCATAGCGGGTTGCTGCTCCGGCCAAGTGAGCAAGGTCTGCTTCTCCGGTGGCATCGATGAAGGCGTCGGCAGTGATGGTTCTAGGTCCTCCGTGGTCTTGGACGGTGAGTTCAACAAGGCGCCCGGCTTCGCGACGGGCAGCGACGAGACGAGTATGGAACTGAACCTCGACCGCGGCCTCAGCACACACCTCGTCGAGCGCCAGCTTGTTGGTCTCGGGGTCGAAGACGATAAAGACACCGCGAAAGCGTTGGGGTCCGGTGAGAGCGCCTCGCTGCCTCAGCTTGGCCAGCACTCGTTCGGCGACGCCGTGCACTACCTGCCGGGGCTCGGCGCCGGTTGAATAGATGCCGCAGTAGGTGATCACACCGCGCAACGACGCCGCTCCGCCGAGACAACCAGCCGACTCGACCAGGAGCGTCTTTGCTCCCGCGTCAGCGGCACCGACTGCTGCTCCAACGCCAGCGCTACCTCCGCCGATGACCACAACGTCGTGGTGTTGTGTCTTCATTTGAGGCACGTGCGGCTACCGGCCTTTCCAAACCGCTGGTCGTTTCTCCATGAACGAGGCTGGCCCTTCGCGGGCGTCTTCGGTAGCGAGCACTTCGCGGGCCAGTCGATTCTCGATCCGATAGCCCTCTTCCAAGGTCTGCCCCGAAGTGGTGACCACAGCTTCCTTGGCCTTGGCCAACGCCATGGGCGCACCGAGAGCAACCGACTTGGCTACCTCGGTCGCTCGGGAGAGGACGTCATCGTGCTCGACGACCTCGGTGACGAGCCCACAGCGTTCGGCGAAGGCAGCGTCAACAGGTTCACCGCCAAGAATGATCTTCATCGCCGCCGTGTAGGGGATTTGCCGGGCCAACCGGACGAGCGAACCGCCAGCCGGAATGATGCCTATCCGGACTTCGGTCAGGCCGAAGGTGGCGCGGGGTGATGCGATCCGGAAGTCGGTGCCCATGAGGATCTCGGTCCCTCCAGCCAGTGCATTGCCGCTGATGGCAGCCACGACCGGTTTGTACAGATCGAAGTCGCGCAAGAGGGCATCGTCGAGAAGACCCCAGTTGGCGACCAGCTGTTCGTCCCATTCGTCGTCGGCTTCACGGGCCCCGGTCAGAAGAGGAATCAGCCGCCCTAGGTCGGCTCCCGCACAGAAACTCTTGTCACCGGCTCCAGTAAGCAACGCCACAAAGACCGACGGGTCGTCACGCACCGCAGCCCAGGCTCCAGCTAGCCGAACGATCAGCTCGGGTGACATGGCGTTGTGGCGGTCGGGCCGGTTGAGGGTGATGGTCGCCACCCCATCAGCAACGTCGTACAGGACATGAGGTTCGCTCATGGCTGCAGTCTCACACGGTCGCCAACCAACCACCTATGGCTGTAGAGCAAGACCTAGTAGCCGCGGGACCAGTCGATGACGTTCTCGAGCGGGCGTCCGGCCAGGAGAGCTTCAAGGTTCCGACAGAAGAGCTCGATTGGTCGGGCCGAGCGAGAATCGGCGCCACCCGAGACGTGAGGGGTGACCACAACCTTTGGGTGGTGCCAAAGCTCGCTAGGTGGCAGCCGGTCGAACTCGCCGACATAGACGTCGAGGGCTACCCCGCCAAGCCGATCAAGTTCTGGGATGAGCGCTGCCTCGTCGATGATCTCACCGCGGGCCACATTGGCCAGCACCGCTCCATCGGGCATGGCCGCCAACGCCTCGGCGTTCATCAGGTCGTGTGTCTCCGGAGTCCACTGGCAGCACACAGCCACGAAGTCGGCCTCGGCCAGCAGCTCGTTCAGCCGGTCTGGAGGTGCCAGCATCTCGAACCCTTCAGGCAACGGCTCCGCAGTCGACCTCTTCGTGCCGACCACCCGCATTCCGAGAGCGGCGCAGAGTCGCCCGACCTCTTGGCCGATGCCGCCTGCTCCAAGGATGCAGACGGTCTTTCCGGCCAGCAGAACCGGCCGGTACCCGGCCCGGCTGAAGGTTCCATCTCGTTCGTCAACCTCGGCCTGATGAAGGTTCCGGCTGAAGTAGAGGAACGAAGCCATCACGTATTCGGCAATGGCCAAGGTGTTGCCAAATCCTCGGGAGGTGGTGACGAGCACGTCGCTCTCCCAGATGTCGCACTTGTTCAGGTTGCTTGCCCCGGCCGGGGTTTGGTGCACCCAGCGGAGGCGGGGCGCTCGGGCTCGCAGGTCGACCGGCATGGGGAAGCCGCCGATGACCACATCGGTATCGGCCAGTAGGGCGTCCCGTTCTTCTCTGCTCGCTGAGCCCTCGGACCCTGGTCGGAGGTATTCGTTTGCGGTGTGGTCGCCCCAGGTTTCTCGAAGCTCGCCATCGAACCAGCCGGTGGCATCGACGACTTCGATTGTGGTGTCCAGTTGTTTGATCTGCTGCACTGCTGGGTCGGCCAGAGGGACCAGAGAAACAACGCGTAGTTGATCAGACACGGGGAGCATCCGTGGTTGGTCGGTACAGGGCGTCGTCGGGCATCCGGCCACCTGTGGGGATCCGCTCGGCCCAGAGCTCGGCGTCGACAACGGTGACGACATCGCGGATCGCCTGGCGGTGAGCGATCAGCCACCCGCCATCTCGACGTTCAAACCGATCGATGTACCGTCCGGCGAAGACCTCGACTCTGCCCGAGCCACCGTCGTGCCGTTCGATGTCATCGACCCGTTGGTTGAAGGCCAACACGTAGCTCTCCACATTGGCAACGCCGTCACCGACCCACTCGACGATGACGTTGTGCACCGTGTGATTGGATGCCTCCCAAAATCGGCGGCCGCCCTCACAGGCCCAGGTGGCAAAGTCGGAGCCTTTGCCGGAGAACGTTCCATGGTCGTCGGTCCCATCCGGGTGGTAGACGCCCGCCAGTTCAGCCTCGTCACACCGGTCGACGCCTCGGCAGTAGCGATTCAGGACCTCCTCGATCTGCGCTCTGTCTACGAGCCGCTGAACTGCTTCGTCCATCCTGGTCTCCTTAGAGTCAGACCCGTGACCTGGGTCTGCCGGAGTTTCACAGCCCACCCCGGTCTGGGCCAACTGGCGGCTGCACACCCCCTACTTGGGGTCTGGGGCCGCCAGAACGGAGAGGTAGGGGTCTGGGGCCGCCGGTAGTGCTGGCAGAATCGGCGGGCGCTCGTGCACCTGATCGAGGATTCGGTTAAACACAGGACATGGAAGACCTCGTCCAAATCGAACGCGGCGAGAGCCATGTCGTGCTTCGCCTCAACCGTCCCGAGAAGATGAACGCCATGTCGGTGGCGTTGCGGGAAGAAGGCGTCGCAGCCTTCGACGCAGCGGCGGCCGACGACGACGTTGCCGCCGTGGTTCTGACCGGCAACGGGTCGGCGTTCAGCGCCGGTATCGATCTCGGCGAGCTCAGCCAAAAGGGCGGAGCTCCTAAGCCTTCCGGGCGGGGCACGGCTGATCTGGTCGGTGCGATGCGTCGATTCCCGAAGCCGATCATCGGAGCGGTGAACGGTGTTGCAATCACCGGCGGTTTCGAACTGGCGCTGGCGTGTGACTTCCTGGTCGCTGGCGAATCGGGACGGTTCGCTGACACGCACGGCAGGGTCGGCCTCATGCCGGGGTGGGGCATGAGTCAGATGTTGCCGAAGGTCGTCGGCCCAATGCGGGCCAAGCACTTGAGTCTCACCGGCAACTTTCTCGATGCCGCCACGGCCGCGCAATGGGGTCTTGTCAGCGATGTCGTAGCCGATGACGAGTTGGTCGATCACGCGGTGTCTCTGGCCAACGACGTCGCCTCCTGCGACCCTCGGGCAGTGCGGAATCTCAAAGGGTTGTACGACGCAGGCATGGATGTCGGCTTCACCGAAGGGCTGAAGCTTGAGAAGGAACGCAACCGAGCCCACATGGCCAATGTCAGTCCCGAAGACATCGGCGCTCGCCGAGCCGACGTTCAGGCCCGGGGTCGTACCCAGACCTAGGGTTCGTTAGGCAGTGTGCCATCCCAGTGGGGTGCTGTGTTCGCCGAGTCGGGGAGCGCGAGCGGTGCTCCACCAGTCCATGTTCGAGCGGAACGCCGGCCCGGGAATGGCGACCTCGCCTCCTGCCGGTAGTTCGGTTTGTTCCCAGAATCCAACGGCCTCGAGGTGAGGATCGGTGAGCAGGGCTTCGATGGTGCTCACCGGTGTCACCGGGATTCCCCGCCGTTGAGCTTCCTGGAAGAACTCCAGACAGGTCATCGATCCACACAGTTCTTCGGTCCAGCCATCGATCAGTTCCATGGTCTCGCCCCGAACAACCATGTCGCCAAAGACGGGGTCGGTGGCCGCTTCGTTGCCCATCGCCTCGTGCATCCAGTTGGCCAGGGATTCCCAATGGCGTGGCATGAGAATGAGGATCGAGATGTATCCGTCGGAGCACGGATAGAGGCCGAACGGTCGGGACAAGGTTCGACGGTTGCCTGACCGCACACGGTGGACCCGGTCATCGAGGAACACGGTGGTTCCTGTTTCTGGCGACACCATGAGAGCGGCCTCGCTGATGGCCAGGTCGACCAACTGACCGCGCCCGGTCTGGCGCCGGACCCGGAGAGCAAGCAGCGCGCTGATCGCTCCGTTGAGAGCCGTTCCGTGGAGAGCGAGTTGGGCCGGCCCGCCCGGTGCGACGGGTGGTTGGTCTTCGAAACCGACGGTGTACAACACCCCCGACGCTGCCCAGGCACCCAGGTTTGTGAGCTTCCAGTCTCGTTTCGGGCCACTTCGACCGAAGGGTGTGATTGAGATCCAGATCACACCGGGGTTTTCGCGGGCGATGGCTGCATAGCCAAGCCCGAGTTCATCGAGTTCGTCTGGACCTTGATCGTCGACCACAACGTCGGCCTCGAGGAGAAGGGTGCGTAGCTGCTCTGCTCCCTCGTCGGTCCGGGGGTCGACGACGGCGCTCCTGGTGCCCATGGCCAGGTAGGCCCACCAGAGGCTCGCTTCGTTTTCCGGAGCTCCGTCGGCGAAGGGAGCAAGCTGTCGCATGGGGTTGCCCTGAGGCGGCTCGACCTTCAGCACGTCGGCTCCCATGGAGGCCATGAGTCGGGTGCCGTAGGCGCCAGCCAGGGCCGAGAGGTCGACAACCTTGAGACCTTCGAGTGGACCGCTCATGCCAGATCCCTTGTGTCTTCGGCTTCGGATGGAAAGAGGATGTGAAGCCATTGCTCAGACGGTCGTTCCACCTGCAACTCCGGAGCGTCCATGGTGAAGGCGACATCGTCGGCGATCAGTGCTTGCACCTCAGCCTCGGACATTCCGGCTACCTCGGTGAGAACCTCGACGGTGTGTTCTCCCGTCGATGGTCCGCCCCGAACGTTGATCGGTGGCGTCTCGGTGAGGCGGTGCATATTGGCGGTGAAAAGCTCTCGCTTGAATCGACTGTTTGGCCGGACCAGATAGTTTCCTCGCTCCCGCACCTGGCTGTCGCCGATCAAGTCTTCGTTGGTGGCCACAATGTGGGCGGCTATGCCTCGGGCCTGCAACCGGTGAGCCAGGTCTTCGTTGGCGAAGTCCGCGGTCCACTCGGCTACCGCCGCATCCAACGCTTCGACGTTTGTCATTCGGTGCTCGTTGGTGTCGAACCGGGCGTCGGTCGCCCAACCCTTGGCCGCAAACGCGGCAAGAGACTGCCATTGCTCGTCGTCTTCGCAACTGATGGCAATCCAACGCTCGTGCCCCTGACATGGATACACGCCTTCCGGGGCATACCAGAGACTGCGGTTTCCTATTCGGGACTGCCCGTTGCCTGTGAGTGAGAACTCTGAAGCGAAGGGGCCGAGCAGTGCGATGGTGGCCTCGAACTGGGAGATATCGACATGGACACCCTCACCCGTCTTGTCACGTTGCTCGAGGCCGGCCAGGACCAGATAGGTGGCGTGAAGGGCGGCGTAGTAATCGGGAGGTGCGATAGTGGCTACGCCGGCTGGCTCACGGTCGGCGTGCCCCGTCAGATCGTCCAGGCCGACCAGCGGAGCTTGGTTCGGGCCCCATGCAACGAAGGGGTAGTAGGGACTTTCTGGATCGGAGCCGAAGCCGGGGAGTTGCACGTAGACGACAGTGGGGTTGATCGCTCGAACTGCTTCGAAGTCGAGTCCGAGGTCGACCAGCGCCCTGGCGGTGACGTTGGCGACGAACACGTCGCACTCAGCCAGCAACTGGCGGGCAGCAGCCAGGCCGCTGGGCTGCTTCAGGTCGAGAGCGACGCTCTTCTTGTCGGCGTTCATCTCCGAGACGTACGGGCTGGAGTCGGGCATCACCGGAGCCAGCTCTTCGTTGTCTCGCAGCCAGGCCGACCCGATCAGCCGGACGATGTCGGGGCTGGTCGGTGACTCGATCTTGTAGACCTCGGCTCCGTGGGCCGCCAAGTTTCGACCAACAAATGGTGAAGCGATAGCGATCCCGAGTTCGAAGACCTTTACGCCGGTGAGAGCTTGAAGGTCGTCGTTGGCTGCTTCCTCGGCGGCAACGTCGTCTGTCACTTGTTCTCCGTCTGCTAACGGCCAGCGAGCCATACCGACTTACTGGCGATCCCCTGCTTGGGAAACGTAGCTCGACAGCGCAGAAGAATCTCGAGCCAGTTGGGTCAACTGACCGCTGTGGGCCGACACTGGGGTGACATGAGAAGGGTCACAACCGTCGGAGTCAGTCCGACGAAGTCGGGCATCGGCATCGCCACCCTGATCGTCAGCACCACCACCGTTGTCTCACATAGCTTCGCCCGGTCGTCCTATGGGCTGCTCATCCCGGCCATCGAGGATTCGCTCGACCTGACTCACGCTCAGGCTGGTGTCGGTGGCACCGTGACCTACGCCGGGTTTCTCGCTGGCACCCTGCTGGTGGCATCCATCTCGAGACGGATCGAGCCAGTGACTTTGATGCGGGTTGGGTTGGCGGTGGCCGCCATCGGGTTCCTGATCAATGCCTCGGCGCCCAACTACCTCGTGCTGTTGTTGGGCCTGGCATTGGGTGGCGCTGCCGGGGCAGGCATCTGGATCCCGGCTCCGACCGTAGCGACCATCGGCGTGGCGCCCGAACGCCGAGGTCTGGTGATCGGACTTCTCACCACCACGATCGGCTTGGGGATCCTGGTGGTCTCCGTTGGCACTGCGGTGATCCGCTCGGTGTTCGACGATGACGGCCTCTGGCGCCCGGTGTGGGTCCTTGAGGCTGTGATCGCGCTGATACTGCTGGTGCTGATGGTCAAGGTGGTCCGGGTCGGGCAGACACCCCGGGTTGAGGGCGGCGGCGTGAACTTGGCCCAGCTGCGCACCGTTCCCGGATGGCAGCAGATCACACTGGCCTACTCGTTGTACGCCATCGCCGGCGGCGGCTTCTTTGCTTTCGTTGTGGCGGCTTTGGAGGAAGACGGAGGACTATCCCGCAGCGGCGCCACCGCCGTTTTCGCCGCCATGGGTTTGGCCGGGGGAGTGGTGGCTCCGATCACCGGTCGTTTGTCCGATCACCTGGGGAGAAAGCCGGTCATGCTGGGATCGTTGGTTGCTGTGGCGGTGGCTGGCCTCGCCGTGGCCCTCGGCCCGCAGTGGGCAGTGGTCGGGGGCGCCGTGCTGTTCGGATCGGTTGCTGGCAGCTTCCCGACTCAGGTTGCGACCTACGTTCGAGACCATGTCGAGGCTCGCGTGTTCGCTGGGGCCTTCGCCACCATGCTCCTCTTCTTCTCGGTGGCCGCCATCGTCGCTCCGACCCTCGTCGGCTGGCTGGCCGACGTGACCGGTTCGTTCACCGTTCCCTATCTTTTCTTGTCTGGGCTTGCCACAACCATCGTGCTCATCGTGCTGCGACTGCCGAAGCTGGCCAAGGCACCGGAGCCGGCCTGAGCTGTCCGAAACCCGCCAGCGGGGTACGAAGCGAAGCATCAGGCTGGCCAGCGTGAACGTCGAACAGAATTCGGAATCCAGACGACTGGCATGGCTTGTCGCCTGTCTGGTTGTGTTCGCCTGGGGCGTCAACTTCGTGCTGGCCAAGCACGCGCTCAATCAGTTCAGTGTTGGTGCCTTCAACTTCATCCGGTTCGGGGGCATGGTCGCCCTCGGCTGGGCCGTCGTTGCTGCCACCGGCGGACCGACCACCGTTGCGCAGGAGGATCGTCGTCGACTGATGCTGGTAGCCGTCGTCGGCTTCTGTGGCTATGTGTTCGGATTCAGTGTCGGCTTGGCCTACACCAGTGCCTTTTCTGCTTCATTGCTGCTTGCGCTCGTGCCGTTGTGGGTGGCGGTGTTCTCCGCTGCGGTCGCCCGCAAAGTTCCGCCAGCAACATCACTGTTGGCCCTAGGGCTGGCCGCTGGTGGAACGGCCCTGTTCGTTGGGACCCGGACCTCGGTCTCGTTGGGATGGGGTGACGCCATCTCCCTCGTTGTCGCTGCGCTCTACGCCGCCTATCTGCTGCTGAATCGCCGGTTGGTCGACCGATACGCCCCCTTCACGCTGACCACCTACGCGGTGTCGATCGCAGCCGTTCCCATACTGCTCGTGACCGCGGTGTCGCTACCCCGGCAGGACTGGGCGGCCGTCACACTGGGCGGATGGCTGGCCATGGCCTGGGTCATCGTCGGCCCGGTGTTTGTCGCTTGGTCGGTATGGAACTGGGTGATCCGCCATCTGTCACCCTTGCAGGTGGCGCCCCTGTTGTTCACCGTCCCCATCACCAGCGGACTGACCGCCTGGATCTTCCTCAACGAAGAGATTGCCTTAGGCCAGCTCGTTGGCACCGCAGCAGTGCTCGGGGGACTGGTCCTCAACCAACGGGCATCGCGTGAGTTGGCCTCGCGCTAGCTAGCGACAGGCACTGGGTCGGGCACCGGTTCGCGCTCGATCGGCTCATCGTTGATCGGCCAATGGAGCACGGCGGCCAGTAGCCCCAGCACGACGGCGATCCACCACACGATGTTGTACGAGCCGGTTCGGTCGAAGAGGTAGCCGCCGAGCCAGGCCCCCAGGAAACTGCCGAGTTGATGGCCGAAGAAGACAAACCCGAACAGCGTGCCCATGTGTTGCAGGCCGAACATCTGGGCCACGATTCCCGAGGTCAGTGGCACGGTGGACAGCCACAGCAGACCCATGACGGAGGCAAAAATCAGGGTGGTGGCGGTGCCCTTAGGGGCCAGCATGAAGAAGGCGATGGCGGCCGCTCGACCGAGGTACAGCGTGGTTAGAAGCCGAGCCTTCGGACCTTTGGTGCCGAGCACTCCCGAGCTGAAGGCACCGATGACGTTGAAGAAGCCGATGAGGGTGAGTGCGGTAGCGGCAAGGTTGGCGCTCTGTCCGATGTCTTCGATGTGGGCCGGCAGATGCACTCCGATGAACACGACGT
>CALHBU010000375.1 GCA_937930655.1 uncultured Acidimicrobiales bacterium
ACCAACGACCTCATCAAGAGCGGCGCCACCTGCATCGCCTACGAGACGGTCACCGATCGTGACGGCGGACTTCCACTGCTTGCGCCGATGTCGAAGGTTGCTGGTCGTATGGCGGTTCAAGCTGCGGCGCATGCCCTCGAGGCCCCGCAGGGCGGCGCCGGCCTCCTGATCGGTGGCGTTCCCGGTGTTGCGCCAGCCAAGGTCGTTGTCATCGGTGGCGGTGTCGTCGGCGAGAACTCGATCGAGATGGCCGTCGGCATGGGCGCTGACGTCACGGTTCTTGACCGGAACGTGGAGGTCATGGACGAACTCTCAGCCCGCTTTGGCTCGTCACTCACCACCGTCTACTCAACTGCGGCTGCTCTCGAAGAGCTCGTGGTCGATGCCGACGTGGTCATCGGCGCAGTGCTGGTCAAAGGCGCCCGAGCTCCCAAGCTGGTCACCGCCGACATGGTTCGCCGCATGCGCAAGGGTTCGGTGCTGGTCGATGTCGCCATCGATCAGGGCGGTGCCTTCGAAACGTCGCACGCCACCACCCACGAAGACCCCACCTATGTTGTCGACGGAGTGGTTCACTACTGCGTTGCCAACATGCCGGGCGGTGTGCCCAAGACGTCCACCTACGCCCTCAACAACTCGACGCTGCCCTTCGTCCTGTCGCTGGCTGACAAAGGTGTTGGTACCGCCCTGGCCGACGACCCTCATCTGCGTAACGGTCTGAATGTGGCCAACGGTCAGATCACCGAGCTGGCGGTAGCTGAGGCCTTTGATCTCCCGTTCGTGGACGCAAGCGATCTATTGGCCGATCTCTAGGTCGCCTACGCTGAGTCGGTGACCGCCATCGATCGAAATCCCCTCCTCACCCCGGCGCGCAAAGCCCTGGTTAGTCGAATGGCGGACCTCGGACCCATGATCGCCAAGCGATCGGCGGTGTTCGATCGGGACGCCCGATTCCCGACCGAGAACTGGGACGACTTCAAAGAGGCTGACCTACTCGGACTGGTTATCCCCGAGGCCGATGGCGGGCTCGGCGGAGACTTCGTGGCCTACGCCCTGGTGGCGGAGGAGCTCGGTCGGCACTGCCCGGCCACCGCCCTCACCTTCAATATGCACATCGCCACCACCCTGCTGGTTGGGCAAATTGGCGACGACATGGACCTCTCGGCCGACGACCGGGCAACGCTGGTCCGTCGTCGTACCGAGCTCTATCGAGGCGTGATTGAAGACAACATCATCCACTCCCAACCATTCTCTGAGGGTCTTGGACCGGGAGCAACCAAGGGCGTCGGAACCGAGGCCGTTCCAACCGACGGCGGCTACTCCGTGACGGGCCGAAAGATCTTCGCTTCGCTCAGCTCAGCTGCCGGGGTACATAACGTGCTGGCCATGGTGCCCGGTGATGATCGCCTTCGACTTCTCGGTGTGCCCGCCGATGGCGACGGCGTGACCATCGAAGGGGAGTGGGACCCGCTGGGTATGCGTGCAACCGACAGTCGGAACCTGCTGATGGCCGACGCCTTCGTGCCAGAGGAAAACGAGTGGCTGCCACCCGGCATGTTTAACCAGGCCGCGGTCCGCTGGCCGTACTTCTACATGACGCTTTCCTTTGCCTACCTCGGTCTCATGGGCGCCATCATGGACTTCACCGCCGGTTACCTGCGAGGTGAGCACGGCACCCCAGAGCGACGTGACAACCACGTGAAGCAGGCCGGATGGGCCGAGATGAACCTGGTCTACGAACGGGCTCAGGCCATGACCTACCGTGTGCTTGGCGAGTGTGGCCCGGACCCCGACGATGCCCAGCTTCGGCGGGCGTGGTCGGCCATGGTCACCACCATGGAAGGGGCGCCGGAGATCGCGTCCACTGCCATCCGGGTGTGCGGCGGCCGGTCGATGCTTCGTCCCAACCCGCTGGAGCAGCACTTTCGCGATGCCCGCTGCGGTGCGACGATGTTGCCGTGGAGCGTTGAGGTCTGCCTCGACCGGCTCGGTCGGGCAGCGCTCTATCCAGAGAAAACCGGCGAAGCGCCAGCCTGAGCAGCTCTGCTGCCTTGTGACTGAGCTTCCTACTAACGGAGTACCTAAGTGACTGAATGGCAATGGATCGAACGGTATGCCGAGCAGTTCCGAGCCTGTGAGCTGAAGTCGACCGAGACCGTTGTCGTGCTTTCGGAGACCCGGAGCCGCGACGTCATCGTCGAAACGGCCAGGCTGGCTGCCCAATCGCTGGGAGCTCCCGTCATCGACGTTGTGCTCACCACGCCTCCCAACCCTGGACCCTTGCCGATCCGGTCAACCGGCGCTTCGGTGGCCATTGCCCACAACCCGGCGGCGCTGGCTGCCCTCAAAGCGGCCGACTTTGTCGTCGACTGCACCGTCGAGGGAATGCTCCACGCTCCCGAGAAGTTCGACATCCTCGGCGCAGGCACCCGCATCCTTATGGTCTCCAACGAACATCCGGAGAACGTTGAGCGCTGGCCCCACATTCCGGAGCTCACCGACAAGATCAACCACGGTAAGGACATGTTGGCCGCGGCGTCGGTCATGTCGGTCACGTCCGAGGCCGGCACCGATCTGCGCATCGAACTTGGTGGTGCCGTCATCGGCGGCTCGCTTGGCTTCTGCACCGAGCCCGGCTCTATCGCTCACTGGCCAGGCGGTCTCGTGTTGTGCTTCCCAGCAGCGGGAACAGTCAGCGGCAAGCTGGTGCTGGCCCCCGGCGACGTCAACCTGTCGTTCAAGGAGTACATCCAGTCAGCTATCGAGCTCGACATCGCCAACGACACCATCACCTCCATCAAAGGCGAGGGTCACGACGCCGAGTTCTTCCGCTCGTACCTCGAGAGCTTCGGTGAGCCAGAGGCGTTCGCTGTGAGCCACGCTGGTTGGGGCATGAACCCGGCCGCTCACTGGGAATCGATGGCTATGTGGGACAAGTCCCAGCACAACGGCACCGAGCTACGGGCCTTCGCCGGCAACTTCCTGTACTCCACCGGAGCCAATGAGGTCGCCGGTCGTTACTGCCGAGGCCATGTCGATATCCCCATGCGGGGCTGCACCGTCGCCCTCGATGGAGACGTCGTTGTCGACAAGGGCCAACTCCGAGCCGACCTCACCATCTAGCACGGCCCGTCGCCGCGCTTTTGGCGGACCCAGGAGCCGCTCCAAGCGTTTTGTCCGCTTCAACGGCCGCTGGCAGTCGCCCGATCCGCCAAAGTGCAGCAAGCGGTTGCTGGAGCCGCCAAAGATGGGGTTCGGGTTAGTCCCTACGGCGGCAGACGACGCAGAATTCACCGCCCTCCGGGTCGGCCATGACCGTTGTAGTCATGCCCTGATGGCCGGGGCCGCTGGTCGGGACGATGACCTTGGCGCCCATCGCCTCCAACTCAGCGACTGCCTCCACATCGTCGGTCACGAACAGGTCGAGGTGAAGCCGATGCTTGGCTGCCTTGCCCTCGGGCACCCGCTGAATGGTCAGATGATTCAGCGGACGGCCAACCTCGGAGTCGGACAGCGTGTAGTACGGCTGACCGTCGCCGACCCGGGTCTTGTAGCCGATGGCCTTCTGCCAGAAATCGGCGATCAGGTCAGGATCGTTGGCGTCGAGGGTGGTTCCGATTGCACGTACTTCCATGGCCCGACGTTACGGGGCCTGGTTAGCCTGCTGCACGTTTGAACGGGTCAGGCGGGAACGCACCGGCAGCCACGCACTGGGCTGACCAGCCATTGAGCTGCTCGACAAGTTCGTCCAAACCGTCGCTCAGCGGCTCAAGGGCGGTTGCCTGAAGGGCATCGGTGGTGTCCTCGATGTCGTCTCGAAAGGTCTGACCGGCAGCTGAAAGTGAGTCGCCGTCGAGTAGACCTCGGGACCGCAACCGGTCTGCGGCTCCGTTCATTTGATCTTCCGACCAAGCCCGGCTGGCGGTGTAGGAGAAGAGCGGCATGCCCACCCAGGTCTCGGTGAGGATGTTCATCTCTATGGGGTCGAGCCCTGCTGCGACGCACGCCACAACGTGGCTATCGCCCCGGTGCTCTCGCAGCAGTTCAGTGGCGTGCCAGAGTTGGCCGAGGGGGCTATCGGGCCATGGTTGGCTGGCGAATCCGGAGTAGAGCGGCCGCCCGGTGCCGTCGGCGTGCTCGGCTGCACGGCGGAGCGAGGCGGCTGCGGCCGAAACATCGGCGTCTCCCAGGATGGCGCCGAGGCTGTCGATGGCTGCTTCGGTCCGTACCGCCACCACTTGGTCCCGAGGCGCCGCGCTTCGAGCTTGCTCGTAGACGCCGGTGAGCATGCCGGGCTCGAAGACGGCGAACGAGGAGACAACAGCTCCGGGCTCGGGTTGACCGAGGCCGGCCGCCCGGCCGGCGACGTAACCCGAGAGGAAGTCGAGACCCAGTTCGGCCTGACGGTCAAAAACCGACCGTGACCACACGGTGTGCATGGCGATGGGCTCAATGGCATCACGAAGTCGTCGGGCCGGGCTGGCTTCTACGGTGGGTGCGGGGATGGCTCCGGTGTCATCGAAGCCGGAGAAGGATGCGGTTGCTTCGTCGTAGTTCATGGCCCGAACGTAGCTTGTGGTGAACTGGACCCATGAGGTTGACAACCGGTCAGGTCGAAACGTTCCGCCGCGATGGTTGTGTACTCGTGCCCGACGCGGTCGACCGCGATGACGTGGCCAGGGTGCTCGAGGCTGTCGACCGCTTGCAGGCGTCTCCATCCAAGCACGGTGCCAATGTGACCAAGGCCGACAAACCCGGCGAATATTTCCTCGACCGCTACCTGTACCCAACCCATCCTGACTTCGAAGCATTCGTCACCGATCTAAACCTGGCCGCAGTGGCCGCTGAAGCCACCGGTTCGGACAATGTGCGGCTCTATTTCGACCAGGTTTTCGTGAAGGAGCCGGGAACCGAGGAGCAGTTCAGCTGGCACCAAGATCGACCGTTCTGGGCTGTCGACGGCGAGCAAATCTGCTCGACCTGGTTGGCGCTTACCTCGGCCGATGCCGCAGGAAGTGCGTTGGAGTTCGTCCGTGGTTCGCACCTGTGGGGCGTGGACTACCGGCCCGAGTATCCGGCGATGAAGGGCGCCGACCCGGAGGAGGCCGAGAGCCACCTGTGGGATGGCATCGCCGACCACCTCCGGGCGTACGACCAGGTGGTGGTGGACTTTGAAGACTTCCCCGACACTTACGAGATCGTCAGCTTCCCTGTCGAGCCGGGCGATGTCGTGCTCTTCGACTACCGGGTGATGCACCGCAGCCGTGGCAACAGCGCCGCCCATCGCCGAGCCGCCGTCTCGTGGCGCTGGCTCGGCGACGACGCCGCCTGGGCACCGACGGTGGGCTCCGATCCCATCATTACCCAGGCCGATACCTCTCTGAGCCCCGGCGACCTCATCACTGACAACGACACCTTTCCCCTCATCTTCTCTGCCCGCTGAGATCGTGGCACGGGCCAATGGGCAGGTCGGCTGGTTCTAGGCCCTCAGATGGTCGAGAGTGGACGGCATGGCATGGGACTTCGAAACAGACGCTGACTTCCAGAAAGACCTCGACTGGATGAACGAGTTCGTCCGGGAAGAGATCGAGCCGCTCGATTTCATCGTCAAGAGCCCGTACGACCTGGCTGACCCGATCCGCCAAGAGGTGATCCCACCGCTCCAGAAGATTGTGCAGGAGCGCAATCTCTGGGCCTGCCATCTGGGGCCAGACCTCGGCGGGCCCGGTTACGGCCAAGTGAAGCTGGCGCTGATGAACGAGATTCTCGGTCGGGCCAGAAGCGCATCGACGGTGTTTGGAACCCAGGCTCCGGACACCGGCAACAGTGAGATTCTCGCCCACTTCGGCACACCGGAGCAGAAGGAACAGTTTCTTGAGCCGCTGCTGCGCAATGAGATCGTGTCGTGTTATTCGATGACCGAGCCCCAGGGTGGTGCCGATCCAGCAGTGTTCCAAACCACGGCGGTGCAAGACGGTGATGAATGGGTGATCAACGGCGAGAAGTGGTTCTCGTCAAACGCCCGCTACGCCTCGTTCCTGATCGTCATGGTGGTCACTGATCCAGAGAACGAGCTGGTGCGAAGCCAGTCGATGTTCCTGGTGCCGACCGATACCCCGGGGGTGGAGATCATCCGCAACGTTGGCTTGAGCTACGAGTCGGAGGGTGACGATCACGGGAGCCATGCCTACATCCGCTACAACGACGTTCG
>CALHBU010000376.1 GCA_937930655.1 uncultured Acidimicrobiales bacterium
TGTCCTCCTTGTTGGTGTGGTCATGTGGATGGCGGGCTGCACAGGAGAAGGAAGTTCACAGCCGCTCAGCACGCTCGAGCTGACAACCTCTACGACAGCGGAGACCTCGCCGGAGTCGACGACCACAACCACAACCGCTCCCACAACCTCGACAACCGCCGATCCCGAGGCAGCAGTACTGGCCGCGCTGGCCGGCTACAACCAAGCGTTCAGTGATGCTGCGGCCGCTCCCGACCCGGATCACCCTGACCTTGATCGGTATTCGGCAGATCCACTTAGGACGATGCTCAGGGAGCTATTCGAGGGCTATCTCAGGGAGGGCAAGGTCGGTGGAGGCTCTTATGAATACAGGGTCGAGGCCGTTACGTTTTCAAGCCAGGCTCGGGTGCGAGTAGATCAGTGTGGAATCGATGGTAATTCGGTATCTGGACCAAACGGGGAAGTGCTAGTGCCAGGGAACGTGCAGGCATTTAGGTACTACTCGGACTTGGCACTCGGTGCCGATGGACTCTGGCGCGTCGTGGAGGAAGGCATCATTGGCTCGGAAGATGAGCTGTGCTTTCTCGATTAGCGCTGACACTCACGCTGTTGTTGAGTCAGGCATCGCCTGAGTCGGCCATTAGCGGTGGCAAGGGGCCGGTTGTTCAAACCGACGCCACCGATTCCTCGGTCACCGTGAAGGTTGGTGGTGCCCTTGGTGGGATGCAGCCCGTGACCGCCAACCCGTTGCTCGGTTGCACCTTCCATGGTCCGGTACTCGGGAGTCGGGTGCGGGAACTACTGAGCATCGACGGTGGTCCGGTCACCATCGGGGCCAGGGTGGCGCCGCTCGACGACGAGCAGCTGTACGGCGTCGTCAAGTGTGACCGCCCCCGCTTCGACGGCAAAGCCGATGCCGTCTGGCCGATCGGCGAGAGCCCGCCCGACTTCGTGGTTGAGGCGGTCGTCACCTCGGCCGTGGCCCAGCTGGAGATTCCAGCCCCCGTTCCCCAAACCGCTCCCGACGGTGACGACACGCCATTCCTCGTCAATCTGCCCGTCTGGCTCTGGCTCGACGACAGCGCCTGGTCCACACAGGCCGCAACCGCCGGTCTGGGCCCACTACTGGTCAGCGCTACCGCCACTGCAACGCCCAGTCACACCATGTGGAACCCCGGCGATGGCACCATCAGCTTCTCCTGTGAGGACAACGGCCAAGCGTGGCGTCGCAGCCTCAGCGACGACGACGCCACCTGCACAACGACCTACCGGGTCACCACCGGCGCCAACCGTTCGTTCACGCTGGGCGCCACCGCGGTTTTCGACCTCACCATCAGCTGCAGCCCGGCTCGACTGTGCGATGGCGTCGAGGTTCCCTCGGTGCTGACCGCCTCGGCCAGCCGTCCTGTTCAGGTGACTGAGGCCCGCAGCGTCATCACCGGATAGGAGATCAGGCCAACAAGTCGTGCAGCTCGGGCCGCTCGGCCACATGGCCCCGGGCATAGCCACAGAGCGGGACGATCTTGAGCCCCCGCCGTCGAACATCAACCAACACCTCGTCGAGGAACGGGGCCGACACGCCCTGCCCCCGCAATCGAGACGAGACCTCGACGTGAGGAATCGAAAGCACGTCGCCATCGAGCCGATAATCGACCCAGCCCGACAACTCGCCATCAAGATGCAGCTCGTAGCGGCTGGCGTCGGGATTGTCGTGAACCGATCGGGATGTCACCGGCTCATGCCTGCCGCTCGAGGACTCGCTTGAAATCGTCGAGCCGGGCCGTGTCGACCAGCTCCCCGTTGTCGTCAAACGTCTCCCAGATAACACCATCGACGGCCTGCATCGACAGCAGCACGATGGCCCCTTCAGCGCCACCCTCCTCGCTATGAAGATGATCGCCCTCATTGCCACCAAAGAAGCCGGCCGGCCGGACCTGGTCGAGATGCCACTCGCCATCGGACCGCTGCTCCCACGTCCGATGCTCGCCTTCCACTACCAGGGTGTCGGTGGGTCCGACGTGTCGGTGGCCGGGGCAGCGCGCACCGGGAGTCAAACGGAAGTAGAGATCGACCTTCTGACGTGTCTCGTTGACACCCAGAACCCAGAAATACAATCCCTCGTAACCGGGGAACTGCCGCCAGGTGATGTTGGCATCGTCTATCTGTTTGGCGGGCCGGGCTGCTTCTCGCTGTGCGGTCTTAGCCATGGCCATGTCAGTCATGGCCAACAGAATACTTCCGATAGCCAGCTTGTCAGTCCTCGGTGCTTCCGACCGGCTTGCTCGGCGACTTGTTTCCCGGCACGTCGTCGCCGTCTTCCGGTTCCTCCTCGACAACCGGCGGCGCAACGACCGAATCGATCCACCGTGCCGCCGCCGGGGGCAAGGCACCGCGAAGGAAATGCACCCGAATATGAGCGAAGTCGAAGTCTTCGGGGCAACTGATGTCGGAGTCGAAACTGCGCTGGTCGACAACCTGACCGCTGGCAGCCTCGACGATGGTCACCGTGTAGGCACCCCGTTCGAACTTCACCAGGTTCTCGTTGGAGTAGGAACAGGTCAGCTCACGATCATTGGGATCCGACGTGTGACGAAGACACACAACATGGGTGACCAAGTCGACGTCGGTGGTTGAGCTGGCAACCATCGCCTCTGCCGTTCGAAGAGCTTGAGACCCGTTGGTGACGAGGAACGTTGCCGGGTTGGTCGCCTTGGCCCCGACGCTTCGGACTGGCGAGGGTGTGTCGCACCAGGTCGTGGCGCCGCCATCGAGGTCCTGAGTGAGGTGGATAAAGGTGTAATGGCCGGGCAACGCAGCAAAAGCCGTGAGCTGGCGAACCTGCGATGGGCGGGGTCCCTGATTACGGCTGAGGTTGGGCCGCACATCTGGGCATACCGAGATCTCCGACCGAACCGGAACATCGACCAGAAGTGCTTCGCCGCTCGCCAATTCGTACAGGCTCATGGTCCAATCGGCCCCGAAGATCTCAAACTGTCCGCCCGAGCCGTAGCCGGCACAGACTCGATCTTCGCCGTTTCCCAGACCGACGAAACACAAAGCGTAGGAAGGCTCGGCCGGAGTTAGGCCGGTGAGCCGCAGTTCCGGATAATCCTGCTCGAACCACTGACGATCGAACATGCCTTCGGTGATGCCCTCTTGGAAGGGCAGGGCGCCGAGCTTCTCGAAGTTGACAAACAGGTTCACCCCGTCCGGGTCGGGAACGGG
>CALHBU010000377.1 GCA_937930655.1 uncultured Acidimicrobiales bacterium
GCTCGGTCAGGCCACCGGTGGCTGCCACCAGTACCCGATGGTGGGCATCGGGTTGCCCCGGAATCTCCAGCCTCCACGAGCCATCATCGAGGTAGCGAGCAGTCTCGACAGTGGTGCCCAGTTGGAGGTGCTCGATGAGGCCGTACTTCTCGGCGCACTGTCGGATGTAGGCCTGGATCTCGGGCTGGCCGGCGTACACCATCGAGAAGTCAGGGTTGGGCTCGAACGAGTAGCAGTAGATGTGCGACGGCATGTCGCAATGCAGTCCCGGGTAGGTGTTGCGTAGCCAGGTGCCGCCCACATCCGATTGTTTTTCGTAGATGACGAAGTCGTCGATGCCGGCCTGTTTGAGTCGGATGCCCATGACGATGCCGCTGAGGCCGGCGCCCAGGATGCCAACCGTTGACCGTTCGGCTGAAGCCATTCAGTGTCAGTCTCGACCCAGGAGCTCGACGACCAGGTACGAGAACTCCTCGCCTCGGGCTTCGACATGGACCTGGACCTTGTCGCCCAGCTCGACGTCTTCCGGCGCCGCCCCTTTCAGATCACCGACGATTCTCGGCCCCTCCTCCAACTGCACAACGGCAGTCACGTAGGGCAGTTCATCGATCCACGCCCTGTCGATGGTGAAGTGGTTGATGGCCATGGAATAGATCTCACCTCGGCCAGAGACAGGGACGAACTCGTAGTTCCCACTGTGACAGTTGGGGCAGTACCAGCGAGGAGGATGGCGGTAGGTGTCGCAGTCGAGGCAGTGCTGGACGTTGAGCAGTCCGGTCGAGACCGCGGCTAGATGGAGCTCCAGATTCATGCCCTCGGGCTTCGGAACGTATTTCTTGTAGGTCTTCGGTTCGGGGGAGTTGGTGTCGGTCATTGGTCGTTCCTCCTCAGCCTCGGGCCAGTACAGCAATGCTGCCGTCGCCCAGGTCGCCGTAGCCGGTCACAACGCCCAGTTCGCAATCGACGACTTGGGCATCGCCAGCCTCGTGGCGCAATTGTCGGGTTGCCTCCACCACATGGTTAAGGCCCCAACAGTGACCCTGGCTCAACAGGCCGCCGTGGGTGTTCATGGGATACTTGCCGCCGAGCTTGATGTTGCCGTCCCGGACGAACTCTCCTGCGCCGCCTTTGTCGCAGATGCCGATGGCTTCCAGCTCCATGAGCACCACGTAGGTGAAGCAGTCATAGATCTGGAGGAAGTCCATCTCCTTGGGGCCGACGCCGGCCATGTCGAAGGCCCGGGGCGCAGCCGAATCCAAGCCCAGCCGGAGCATGTCGGGTCGGTTGGTGATCTCGTCGGCCGGGTAGGGATGACCCTCGGCCCCTCCGAGCCACAAGACCGGATCGTGAGCGAGGTCCTTGGCCCGATCAGCGGTGGTGAGCACCACCGCGGCCGCACAATCGGTCTCGAGGCAGCAATCGAGCTTCCGCATCGGCTCGGTGATGTAGGGCGAAGCCATGTAGTCGTCCATGGTCATCGGCCGGCCGCCCATTAGAGCTTTGTCGTTGAGGTGGGCGTGCTCCCGACTGGTGAGCGCCACCTGGGCTGCGTCTTCCGGGGTGATGCCATAGAGGTCGACGTAGCGCTGGATATAGAGCGAGTACCACTGAACGGCGGAGCGGATGCCGTAGGGGGCATAGAAGTTCCGAGAGACCTCGATGAACGGGCCTGGGGCCATGCCTCGCTTGGTGGGGCGACTGTCGGGCCGCTTCCGGAAGGCCGAATACCCGTTCCATCCGAAGGTGACCAGAACATTGGTGGCGATACCCGATGCCAAGGCCATCACCGCTGACTGAAGCGATGCAGTGGGGCTGGCGCCGCCCATGTGGACCTCAACCGCGTACCGCACCTCGGGGATGCCCATGTTGGCTGCGATCTCTTCGGTGCTGATGAAACCGCCGGGCGGGATGATCCCGTCGATCTCGCTGGGTTTGAGCCCGGCGTCAGCCACCGCGGCCATCGAGGCCTCGAGGACCAGTTCGGGGACGCTCTTGTCCGAGCCCCGCACGTAGTCGGTCTCGGCAATGCCGACGATGGCGGCCTTCCCCGAAATCGAACTGCCCGAAGTGTTGTTGGTGGCCATGTGCAGATCTTTCCGTTGGTGGTGGGTGGCCGCAAGCCAAGCCGGTCAGCGGCGGTCGTTGAGGCGGTCTTGTTGGCGGAGCACGCCATCGCTGGCCAGCTGCTCTGCCTGTTCGGGAGACAGATCGAGCCACTCGGCCAGAATCTCTTCGTTGTGCTCGCCCCGGTAGGCAACCGAGCCTCGAACTTCGGCTTCGGCATCACTGAACTGATACGGGGCCTGCGTGACCTTTCTGGTACCTCCGGCCCGATCGTCGATATCGGTGAGAACATTCCTGGCCTCGACGCTCGGGTTGTCGTGAATGGCTTCTCGCCAGGGCCGAACTCGACCCCAGGCCAGGTTGTGCTGATCCAACATGGCGGTGACAGCATCGAAGCTGTCGAACGATGCGAAGTAGTCGGCCACCACTTGACGTCGACCGTCTTCGTCGCCGGGGTCGTCCAAGTTGGCTCGCTTGGCCAGTGTCGGCCACAGCATCTTGAACGGCGCAGCCACGATCAACCGTCCGCCCTCGACGTCCCACACATCACCGCCTCCCTCCGGTGGATTGTCACCGTTCATGACCATGCCGAGGTAGTCGTCGTTGTAGAACTGCGCATTGAGCATGGAGAGGTCGATGTGTTGCCCAGTGCCTGTCCTCTGAGCCATGACCACCGCGGCCAGAATGCCGATGACGCCATGAACCGAGGCGGTGGTATCGGCGACCGACAGTGGGAAGTCGACCGACCTGTTGTCGTGGATGTCGGCGAATCGGTCGAGGATGCCGGTTTCGGCATGGAGCACCGGTGCATACGCAGCGCGGTCTCGTTCTGGACCAACCTGGCCGAAGCCGGAGATGGACAGCATGATCAGCTTGGGATTTCTGGCCTTCAGCACGTCCCACGCCAGACCGTTGCGTTCCATCACCCCAGGTCGGAAGTTCTCGACCACGATGTCAGCGACGTCGGCCAACTCCAGCACCAGCTCCGAGGCACCGGGGGCGGCCAGATCGATACACACGTTGCGCTTCCCCGCGTTGTGTTGGCTGTAGTGGCTGGACAGATTTGCCGTGCGGCTGCCAAACACTCGGGTGAGATCCCCGTCGGGCGGCTCGACTTTCACTACATCGGCGCCGAGATCACTGAGGATCCTGGTGGCGAAGGGTCCGGAGAGCGCCCGGGTGAGATCGAGGACTTTGATGCCGTCGAGTGGAAAGGCCATACCCCCGACGCTTTCACTACCGTCGGGTTGTAGCCAATCGGTTCGGTCCAGCATGGACTCGAGGGGTATTCTTCGACTCTCTAAGGAGGTTCGATCATGTCGACCCAGACAGCATCCGTACCAGCACAGAGCAGCACCGCCCCGCAGCCCGACCATGAGGTCGTCGTGCTCGGCGCCGGAGTGGCCGGCATTTACCAGATCAAGCGGTTGATGGATCTCGGTGTCAATGCGGTCGTTCTCGAGGCCGGCGAAGACCTCGGCGGCACCTGGTTCTGGAACCGCTACCCGGGCGCTCGGTGCGACGTTGAAAGCCTCGAGTACTCCTACCAATTCAGCGACGAGCTGCAGCAGGCCTGGAGCTGGTCGGAACGCTATGCC
>CALHBU010000378.1 GCA_937930655.1 uncultured Acidimicrobiales bacterium
TACACCTACGGCTACTCCTTCTCCCAGGAGATTCTTGACGAGTGGCACTGGAAGGAGCGTTTCTCCGGTCAGCCCGAGAACCTCCGCTATCTGAACTTCGTGGCCGACAAGTTCGACCTCCGCTCCCACATGCGGTTCAACTGCCGGGTCGACTCCATGAAGTTCGACGACGCCAACAACATCTGGAACCTCAGGATTGCTGGCGGCGAAGAGCTCAGCGCCCGCTTCGTTATCACCGGGCTAGGTCTTTTGTCGGCTCCGACGCCGCCAAAGCTCGAAGGGATGGAGTCCTTCAAGGGACAGGCCTTCCACACGTTCCACTGGCCAAAGGAGCCGCTGGATCTGTCGGACAAGCGGGTGGCCGTCATCGGCACCGGCGCCACCGCTATTCAGGCCATTGCCGAGATCGCCAAGAACGTTGGCCAGCTCACGGTGTTCCAGCGGCGCCCCAACTGGGCAGCGCCCCTCAACAACAGCCCCATCTCTGAGGAAGAGATGGCCGACATTCGGTCTCGCTACGACGAGATCTTCGCCATCTGCGCCAGCACACCCGGTGGTTTCGAACACCAGCCCGATCGGCGGGGCTGGGAGAACGTTTCCAAAGAAGACAAGATCGCCATGTGGGACAAGCTCTATGACGAGCCGGGTTTCGGCATCTGGCTCCAGAACTTCGTCGAGATCTTCATGGACGAGGACGCCAACGCCGAGATCTCGGAGTACATCGCCAACCGTATTCGCCAGCGGGTCAACGATCCCGAGGTGGCCGAAAAACTGATCCCAAAGGATCATGGCTTCGGGGTGCAGCGGGTCCCACTGGAGACCAACTACTTCGAGGTCTACAACCAAGACAACGTGGAGCTGGTCGACATCAGTGCCGATGGCACACCGCTCCAGCGAATCACACCGAACGGTATCGAGACCTCCGATCGTGAGCGTGAGTTCGACGTCATCGTGTATGCCACCGGCTTCGACGCCATGACCGGTTCGTTCGACCGCATCGACATCGAAGGTGTCGGCGGCGAGAAGCTCAAGGACCGCTGGAACGACGGACCTACCACCTACCTCGGGATACAAGTAAGTGGCTTCCCGAACTTTCTCATGTTGGCTGGTCCTCAGAGTGGGTCGGCGTCCACCAACTTCCCCCGAGGCATCGAGACCGGCGTCAACTGGGTGACCGATCTGCTGGAGCACGTCTGGGAGAAGGGTCACACCAGGATCGAAGCCACCGAAGACGCCGAGGCCGAGTGGACCCAGCACGTAGCCGACATGTACTCGTCCATGCTGATGCGAAACGCCAAGAGCTGGTTCACCGGCTACAACTCCAACGTCGAAGGTCACGAGGAAGGTCGGGTTCGCTACTTCGTCTACAACGGTGGCTCACCGAAGTTCCAGCGTCGCATCGATGCCGTTCGTGATGCCGGCTACGAGGGAATTTCTCTGAGCTAGCTGTCGATTTCTGTGCGGAATGTTCGTCGTCTGTGCAAGAGTCCCTACTGACAGGGGCGAACCGACAGAGGAGAACCCATGGCAGATGATTGGACCAACGCGGCGAAGGCTCGTACCGACTTCGCCGACCTGTTAGACGGCCTGTCGGCCGAGCAACTCGATGCCGACACCCTGTGCGCCGACTGGTCAGCGCGAGATGTTGCTGGCCATCTGGTCAGCTTCATCGAGATGTCGCTTCCGACAATGATGCTGAGCATGGCCAAGTCAGGCTTCAACGCCGACAAGGCATGGCATGCCAACGCCAAGAAATATGGCGCCCAGGATGTGTCGGCTATTGCCAACACGCTGCGGGCCAATGCTGCGAAGCCCTCGGCCATGAAGTCCTTTCCTCCCGGCCTGACCACGGTCGACGCTGCGGTTCACACCCAGGACATCCGGCGGCCCCTCGGGTTGGCGGGCGAGCTTGATGCCGGGGTCCTTCGTGATGCCCTGGACTTCTGCACCGGCCACAAGAAGGGCAAGATGATGGTGCCGACCAACGACATTGCCGGGCTCCGCCTGGAAGCGACCGACATGGATTGGTCCTGGGGGAGCGGCGATCTGGTGAGTGGTCCGGCCGAAGCCATTCTGATGGCCATCAATCGGCGAGACACTCGCTCCGAACTGACCGGTGACGGAGTGGCCAAGCTCCCGAAAGGCTAAGCGTGTGGGGCCCGCTACTTCCTGAACTCCACAAAGACCTGACGGCTGTAGCGCTTCACCGGGGATCGAGGGTGACAGAGCCACGGATCGACCTTCTCGCAGAACTGGGCGAACGCTGAACCAGGGATGATTCGGGTGAGTCGAGCCAACCATCCGTGGTATCTGGTGTGCATTGCCGTGAACTGGACTGCCGCACGCTTCAACTCGGCGTCAGTGAGCTGCCGCTCATCCAGAGTCTGGAGGAAAGCCTTCCACTTTGTTCGTTGCAGGATCGACGGCCGATACTGGGAATCGCCCGGCGATCCCACTGGGATCAGGCTCTGGAGGAGATCGAAGACCCGACTGTTCTCTAGGGGCTCAACGAAGAGGGCTAGACCTCCGGGACGAAGCACTCGGTGAGCCTCGGCGAACGATCGGGAAGCTGCGAGCTCAGGGAGATGGTGCAGAATTCCGACGCCGACAACGCAGTCGTAGGTTCCGTCCTCGAACGGCAGTTCGTGAATGCTCCCGACGATGAACTCGCAGTCAACGTTGTTGATTTCCGCCAGTTTCGAGGCCAGCTCGACCAACTCAGTGCCGATATCAATGCCAGTAACGATCGCTCCTCGTTGCGCCATGGCAACCGAAAGCTCTCCTTGGCCAGATCCGAAGTCGAGGACTCGCATGCCGCGAACGTCGGGCAGAGAGTCGATGAGAATCCTTTTGTGTTCGGGCATCTCCTCGGCCGCGATTGTGAATTGCTCGGGTCGATCTTCCAGCTCCTTGAGCGCTGCTTTGCCGTAGTCGTCGTTCCAGCGACTCTGATCCAAGAGTTCGGCAGCGGGTGGGGAAGTTGACGTCCCTGGCGAAGAAGTTGGTTGGCTCACCGGACTCCATCGGCCGATGTCTCAACGATTTCAGGTCTCGGGAAATGGTCGAGCTGGTGTCTAGTAGCTCGGCTTGGTGGGGAACGGTGTGAGCTGCAGCTCGTGGGTCCAGGCCGATTGGTCCTGGGAGTGCAGGTAGAAGAACGCCTCGGCGATCTTCTCCGGGTTCATGATGATGTCGGCGTTGGCCTTGGCCTGAGGAAGAGCCCTCGTGCCGGGCGAATCGATGAGCCCGTCGATCACCACATTGGCAACGTGGACCCCGTGTTCGGAGTACTCCTCGGTCAGCACCTGGGCGAGGGTCCGCATCATCACTCGTGGGTAATAGAGAGACTGGCCGGTGTAGCGCTTGCGGCCTCGCAGCGACGACGCATTGTTGGAGATGAGGAAGGAGCCTTGGCCTGCCTTACGCATGGCGGGCAGCACCTCGCGAGCCACGAGGAACGGTCCTCGACACGCGATGTGCATGGCCGTGTCGAACAGTTCGGTCGGGATGTTCTCGAGCAGTTCCATTTCCGGGGGCAGGTCTCGACCTTCCAGATAGCCGGCGTTGTACACCAGCACGTGAGGATCGCCGGCCTCGGAGCGGATACGGGCGAAAGCGCCCGACACCGATTC
>CALHBU010000379.1 GCA_937930655.1 uncultured Acidimicrobiales bacterium
GGTGGAGAGGTCGGTGTCGTCGAGCCGGATGAGGAGAGGCTCCTCGACCAGCAGCTCATCGGGGTGTCGGCTGGACACAGCCGCGGGGCCAGCCTCGACCCGACGGGTGAGAAACGACTGCGTCTTCGAGCGCACCATCCACCCAGAGTAGTGCCTCCACCACCAGGAGCAGTCCGGACCGCCGTGACTGCGCTAACTGCGATGAAGTGTTGCCGCCAGGTGGTGAGTAAGAGGCTGGCCGGCTGCCGCCATCGCAACGTCGTAGCGAAGCACATCGCCGGTGATCTCGATTTGCCGAGTCACCTCACTGACCGGCACCGCGGTTGCGGTTCCAGATACAGCAGCAGTCCGGAGGGTGATGACCAGTGAGGCTCCGTCAGACTCAAAGCTCCCGGACAGCGATTCGAGAATCCCGGTGGGGTGAGCCATCACGACCTCGATGTCGCCGCTCCCCTGGCCACTAATGGGACGAAAGAAGCCGTTTTCGGCATGAAGCGGTAGGCCGGTATCGGCGTGCTTTGTCTTCTGCCCATAGGCCAGAAACGGCTTACCGACATGGCCGAAGACAACCTCCTCGTTGTAGCTGAATGACTCGATGGTCGGGTACTGACCTTCACCCGTGCCCCGCCAAGTCCCGAGGAGCGGCTGCAAGGGTTCCACCAGCTCATGGGCTACCGGTTGCTCTGTTCCCGACATCGGTTCCTCCTAGGGGAGCTTGCGCTCTAGGCTTGCTGCGTCGACCGTAGCGGTTGCGGGCGAACTACCTGAGGTGAAGAAATGACCGACCCATTTGGACCTGGCGGCCCGCCGACGCCCGAACAGCCCCAACCTGGGACACAGCCGCCGACCATGCCGACTGCACCTCAGCAACCAACTGCACCGCAGCAACCAACTGCCCCTGGCCAGCCTCCGTTCAACCCCAACCAGACGACGATCCAGCCCCCGGGGACCATGCCTCAAGCACCGGCCGGAGCCAGTCCCCCGCCCGGCTACCCCGTCGAGCAGACCATGCCCGCCGGTGGCGCACCACCAACGGGGTCGGCGCCTCCCGGCTTTCCCGTGGCCGGGGCAGCTCCTGAGATACCGGGTGTTGGTGGTCGACCCTTTGCCAGCTTCGGGGCTCGCCTCATCGCGACCTTGGTCGACGCCGTTGTCGGCACCCTTATCCTGCTGGTGCTCAGCATCCCCTTCATCGCCTGGATGATTGCCTCCTGGGGCACCGAACCAGATGGCTGCAATCTCGATACCGACATTGGCTGCCAGGTCTCAGATGGGTTTGCGGCTGCGGTGGGCGCCTCGATCCTGGCCCTGATCCTGCTCTCGTTGGTCTTTGCCTTCTTCTACTACATCCGCCCGATCGCCAAGACCGGGCAGACCATCGGCCGCCGTGTGGCCAATGTTCGGGTCGTCGATGAACTGACCGGTCAACCACCATCGCTCGGCAAGTCGCTGGTGCGCTATCTGATCTCCAGCTTCATCTCCGGTGCCATCTTCTATCTGGGCTTTCTGTGGATGCTGTGGGACGACAAGAAGCAGACATGGCACGACAAGGTGGCGGGCACCGTTGTCGTTGGCGAGTAGCTCCCACTGACCATCGGCCCTCCGACCTCCGGTAGCCCGAAGACCACTGTGCTCAGCTGGCTTCTGCTGGGCGGCTGCCTTGCTGCGTCTGCATGCACCCAGGCCGGCTCGACAACATTGAGCGAGACCGACACCGCTCGCGTAGCCCCGTCGAGCTCGTCGTCAACGGCCTCTCCCAGCTGTGAGCCCGAACCAGTCGACGCGGTCGCTGACCTCCCGGCCGATCCCATCGACGCCACCTTGGAGCTCAGCCGGGCCTTCTACTCATGTGCTCCTGTGGTAGTCGTGGCCGATCTGGAGGCAATTGCCATCGGGGTCGAGCATGCGCTCGAGCTCGGTGCCCCGCTGCTCGCGACCAACCCTGAGCGCCTCGACGACATCGTGGCCGAAGTGGCACGGTTAGACCCGAGCCAGGTGATCTACGTAAGCCCGAATGGCAGCGACACTGTGGTGCCAACCGACTGGGAACGCCGTACCCAAGCCGCTTCCTCCCAAACACCACTTGACCTGTTGTCGGCCTCTGATGAGGGCGATGGACCGATCTGGGTTGTGGCCGACGAGCTAGCAACGACTGGTGCCGCTGCCCTGCCGACACTCTCGGCTGTTGGTGGACGAGTCGTGCTCAGCAGCCGACCGACCAACCACGACACCTCAGCGTTGTCGGTCATTGGCGCGACCAGCCCCACCGATCGCTGGCAGGTTCTGGCTCGGTCAAACGCAACCGAACTGCCCGGCGGGGGCGTCACCCTCTTTCCTGATCGGCGGATCGTTGCCTACTACGGCAGCCCGGTCACCTTCCGTCTCGGGATTCTGGGCGAACGAAGTCCCGAGGCCACCATCGCCGACCTCCAGGCTCTGGCCGATGAGTACGCCCTACCCGATGGTCCACCAGTCATCCCTGCGTTCGAGTTGATCGTGACGGTTGCCGACTCCAAACCGGGAGATGACAACGACTACAGCAACGAACTCACTCCTGGCCAGGTGAAGCGATGGGTCGACATCGCGACCGACAGTGGCGCATTTGTCATCCTCGATCTTCAGCCCGGTCGCACCGATTTCCTCACCCAAGCCAAGCGCTACGAGGACCTCCTACGTCTGCCCAACGTTGGCCTGGCCCTCGATCCGGAGTGGCGGCTCGAAGCCGATCAGGTTCACCTGCAACAGATCGGATCAGTCGATGCCGAAGAGATCAACGCAGTTGTGGAGTGGCTGAGTCTGCTGGTCCGGGAGGAAACGCTGCCCCAGAAGCTTCTTGTCCTTCACCAGTTCAACCTCGAGATGATCACCAACCGGGAGCTCATCTCCACCCCGCCAGAGTTGGCCGTCGTCGTCCACGTCGACGGCCAGGGACCGCTGTTCTCGAAGTACGGAACGTACGAGACCGTCTTGGATGCCCCGATCGGACCGGATCAGACGCTTTGGTGGGGTTGGAAGAACTTCCTTGATGAAGACTTCCCAACCGCCACACCGGGACAGGTCAACGCGGTCGAGCCGCTCCCGGTCATCGTCACCTACCAGTAGGTCAGCTCCCCTTACCTTCTTCGTAGGTCATGAGCGATGCTTGTGGCTGACCGCTCGACATGGCGGGCAGGGCTAAAGTCCCCTGTCACCTTTGGATGGCCTGGGGGGTGTTGCCACCCGTCATGTTCGGGTGTGGTTGACCTCTGACAGGAACATGCGCTTCGGGGCTGATTCGTAAGGTGGTTGATGGCAGCTTCGCCCTCGGCGGTCACGTTCAGGTAGGTGACATCGAAGGAGGGAACGTGGATTACTCCACGATCGAGGTGATGGTCGGGATCGATATGGCGAAGGGCGATCACTTCGCCCAAGCGATAACGATTGACGGCGAGGAGCTGTTCGCTCGGCCGCTGGCAAACGATCAAGCTGACATCGAAGCAGCGATCGAGGTTGCTGCGGAGCATGGCACGGTCGCGTTGGTGATCGATATGACCGCATCGGTTGCTCAGCTGCTGCTGTCGGTTGCAGCTGAACGAGATGTGCCGGTGGCGTATGTGACCGGCCTTCAGATGCGACGAGCTGCTGATCTCTATGCAGGCACGGCCAAGACCGATCCTCGTGACGCGTTCGTGATTGCAGACTTCGCCCGTCGGAACAGCGATCGCTTGACGTGGCTGAAGGTCACGGACGAACTGCTGGTCGAGTTGCGTGTGTTGAACGGCCGCGACGTCGACCTTGCTGGGGACGCGACCCGGACGATTAACCGGTGTCGTGACGCTCTGGTGGCTGTCTCCCCCGCATTGGAGCGGGCAATCGGATCCCGACTGATCCAACCCGGTGTTCGCGATGCCGTGGCCAAGTTCTCGACTCCGTCGATGTTGAGGGCGGCTGGCAAGACCCGGATCCGCAACACGATTAAGAAACGATCGCCTCGCCTGGCTGCCAGAGTCACCGAGGAGATCTGGGAGGCTCTCGAGGCGCAGACAGTGACACTGCCGGCAGAGGAAGCGTGGGGCCAAGTCATCACCGACCTGCTCGGAGACCTCGAACGTGTGCAGGCTCGCCGGGTCGAGCTCGGCACTCAGATCGAGAAGGTGTTCTTGTCGCACCCTCTCGGAGCGGTCCTGGTGACCCTTTGTGGGTTCGGGCCCAGGACCGGAGCGAGAACCCTCGCTGAAATCGGCGATCCCAACCGGTTCGAGAACGGCTCGCGGCTCGCCGCCTACGCCGGGCTGGCCCCGACTGATTGGAGATCGGGCAAGTCGATCAACGGAGCGTTCCAACACCGAGGCGGGAACCACCGATTGAAGAACGCCATGTTCCTCGCCGCGTTCGTCGCGTCCCAACACGACCCCGACGCCCGGGTCTACTACCAACGCAAACGAGACGAAGGAAAGAAACACAACGCGGCAGTCATCTGCGTCGCCAGACGACGCTGCGACCTCGTCCTGGCCATGCTCAAAACGGTCACACCGTACGACCCCAACCGACACCGAGATCTCCCGATTGCTGCTTGACAACAAGACAGGAACACCCCCCGGACACGACAGAAAATGAGATCGACCGGCGGCCGAAGCCGCCGGTCGATTTCCCGGTTCCCGCCGAGATTTGCTGCAGTCGAACAAAGGGAGGAGTTCGGTGCCGCAGCCCTCTCATGTTCGGTCGGAACCGCCCACCTACTGAGCGGAATGGTCCGAACGGCTCCCCACAGAGGGCCGCCCGGTTCAGACAACCATCGAGCGGTAGTCTCAGAAGATGGAGTTGGAGAAACCGGAACGGCCGCAGACCCCGGTGGGAGTGAAGGTGGCAGGTGGAGCTGTCGTGTTCATCGCCGGCTTTCTGGCCATCCGCTGGGTACTCGGGATTGTCAGCCTGCTCTTCAACGTCCTCGTCATCGCGCTGTTCGTTTTCGGGGCGTTCTACCTCTACCGCCTGCTCAGCCGTCGTTCCTGACACCTGGGCCCGGCCGCGACCGGCGTGGTCAGATCTGATCGGCCCGTTCGACCAGCAACGTGGTGACCAACTCGACCGTGCGATCAAACGCTGCCTCACGACCGAATCGCTCGACCAACGAAATCACCTCGACGTTGGACGGAAGATCGACATCCGGGTCGCGGTCACCGACAATCGCTAGCACCGGCACGTCGGCTGCCTCAGCCCAACCAGCCAGGCCACCAACTACCTTGCCGTTGAACGACTCGGCATCGAGGAAACCTTCGCCGGTTACCGCCAAGTCTGCTCCTTCCAGCAGCTGGTCGAGTTCGGCTCGTTCGGCCAACACCTCGAAGCCCGACTCCAACCGGGCGCCAAGGGCCACCAGACCGCCGGCCAGTCCACCAGCGGCTCCCGCCCCCGGCAACTCGGACACATCGACCCCATAGGTCTCGGAATAGACCTGAACCAGGCGATCCAATCGTCTGGTGAGCATCTTGATCTGGGCCGCGCTCGCCCCCTTCTGAGGACCGAATACCTCTGCCGCCTCGGTAAATAGTGTCCTGACATCGCAGGCAACGACCAGTTCGATCTCTTTGAGCCGAGGGGCCGGTGGCATACCCCGAACTGCGCCCCAGCCGCCATCGGTCGTGGCCGAACCACCCAGCAAAACGAAAACCCGCCGGGCACCGAGCTCGATCGATGTGCTGATGAGCTCGCCGGTACCAAAGGTGTCAGCGGCCAGGGGATCGTTTCGTTCTGGTCCACCGACGACTGTCAGGCCGCTAGCGGCCGACATCTCGATGAACGCATCCTTTCCGTCAAGGCGCCAGCCGGCATCGACGGGGTCACCAAGAGGGCCCGAGACCGTTGTGACCTTGTTGGGCCCACCAAGCACGTCCAGTGAGCCCTCGCCTCCGTCGGCCAACGGAACACCATCGGCCTTGAGACCGGCCGTCTCCAGTGCCCGGACGCCGGCGTCTACCAGATCTGTTGCCGTCGCCGATCCACGAAACTTGTCGAAGCCAACGACGACCCGAGTCACGTCAGACCTGAATCACTCCGTCATTGCCGATTCGAACCACGATGTTGGCTTCCTGGGTATCGGCGATGGGCGACGATGCAGGGTCGAACGGTTGGACGTAGGTAGCGGGATCGACACCGTAGATGGCGGCGACAGCATTGGCCTCGGCCTGGTATCCGTCGGTGTACAGAATCACCGACGGTCCATTGACGTCGGCGTTCTTTGGCTCTCGGGTGATGTAGTTGCTGGTCTTCAGGATGTCAGTACCCCGGCCAGCCACTCCCTTGAGGTTCTCGGTGCCATTGACCACCAGAACCGCAACCTCACTTGGATCACGAGGGGCGCCCAAGGTGGTCGGGGGCTCGGTGGTGGCCGTCGTGGTCGACTGGCTCGAGACCGTTGTGTCGTCGGCCAAGGTTGTCGCCGTTGCCTCTGTGGGCTCATCGGTGGCGCTTGCTCCGGCACGATTGTCGCTGAGGCCCCGGTTCATCAACAGCAGCCCGATGATCACTGCGCCGACAATGACCATCACACCCCGTGCCACGTTGGCACCAGCCGATCGGCCGAAGCCTCCTCCAGCATCATGGGCTCCAGTAGTCATCTTCGGCGTCTCCAACTCTCACGTACTGCAACGAACTGCGAACTGTGGGGTGTAGTCCCCATCACCTCGTTCTACCATCGAGCACGTTAGCGGTCAGGTCGATGAGAATGTC
>CALHBU010000380.1 GCA_937930655.1 uncultured Acidimicrobiales bacterium
CCCGAGCTGCTACTGCTGCCCGAATCGGCCTGAACCGGCACCCCATCAAGAAAGCGGGATGCCAACTGCTCAAATGCTTGAGCTACATCTGACTTAGGTGCCGAGAGCGCAATCGGGTGACCCTTGTTCACCGAGATTGGCACCTGTACATCGGAGGGAACATGGGCAGCCGCAGTGATTTGCAGCGTCCGCTCGACCTCTCCGACATCGAGCTTCACCTTGGAGTCGGCCCTGTTGAGCACAACGTGAAGCCGTTCCTTGGGAACATTGAGCAAAGACAGCGTGCTCAGGCCGATCTTGATGTTCTTGATGTTGGGGATATCGAGCCCCGCCACCAGAACGATCTCGTCGCTGTTTTCCAGCACGCTGAGCACCACGTCGTTGAAGAAGGCCGGAAGATCAATGACCACGTGACCGGCGATCTTGCGGAAAATCGTGATGAGCTGAACCATCTGCTCACCGGTGATCTGATCGGCGAACGTCGGCTCCAACGGTGCGGGCAGAACCTTAAGTCCCGAGGGCTCATGCACCGTCAGATACTCAGACAAAAGGCTGGCGTCGATCTTTTCGATCTGGGAAATAGCATCGGCCACCGTGTGCTGGGGCTGAAGCTTCAGCATCACCGCAACGTCACCGAACTGGAGATGGCCGTCGATCAGCACGACCGGGTCGGGCGACCGCTGCGCCAGCATCACGGCCAGGTTGGTAGCGGTGACCGACTTGCCCGAGCCACCCTTGGTCGAGAAGACGGTGATGACCTGGCCCGGGTCCCCCTCCATTTCCTCGAGAAGATCCGGACCAGCCGAGATCGAAGGATCCGACACCGGCATGAGAGAGAGTGACTCAGCCACTCGATTGACTGTGTCCAGCAGTTGCACCTGATCGATGGGTGCCGACAGCACGTCCTTCACGCCGGCCCGAAGTGCCGTATGAAGAAGGGTGGTCGTCAGCTCGCTGGTGACAAGAATGGTTCCAATTTCAGGGTTGCTCCGACCCCATCGTTCGACCGCTGCGAGGTCGGTCGGATCGACACATGATGGGCCGAGCACCGCGACCAAGGCTCCCTGACCGAACATGGCCTCGAGCTCACCGACCGATTGGGCGGCCGCCACGCCACCACCGAGCTGGGCTGCCAGGTAGTCACGAACAGCCTGATCCTCGTCGACGACAGCAAGCCGAGCATCGTTGGGAAGTGCCATGCCTCCATGGCCACCTCCGCCAGACATCGCCTCCGCACCGCTGTCGTCATTGGAGAAGTCATCGAAGCCAAAGCTTTCGAAGTCATTGAAGTCTTCCGTCATTTCTGGGTCTCCACGGTTTCAGATGAACGAGGTAGTAACGAGTGAGTCAGCCCGCCAATGCGGACTACTGGTCCTCTTCGGTGCTCTGCGGCTGGTTCGAAGGGGGTCCGTACGGGGTGAGCCGTTCGGCGTCCTCACCAGGCAGCTGGAACTCGTCCAGATCGATCGGAGGCAGTGGCTGCGGCTCGTAGTTGGTGGGCAGCAGCGACAGGTAGAGATTGTCCAGGCCGATCGAGAGCATGAGCTGAACAGCCTCTGGCGGCACGGCCAGGGTGATCAGACCAGAAGGAGGCGGACCAACGGGCTCGCCGTCCTCGGCGGTGGTGTTCTCACCGAGGTCGGAGGGAAGCGCCGAAGCGACTGCGAGCACCTCGGCCTGCTGGTACACGTACCGGGCATCTTGGTTGTAGAGATCGCTCTCTCGGTTGAACTCTTCACCATCAGTGGCAATAACGTCACCCTCGGAGTCGGTTACGTCGTCTTCTTCCTCGACAAGGCCGACCAGGGTGAGGATGTTGACGTAGTCACCAGGCTGGATGAGGTAGGCGGCAGCGTTCGTCTGGCCGAGCGAGAAGGTCAGCGTGACCATGCCACGCTCTTCTAGACGATCGGTGATGCCGGTGTTGACCACACCAGGCGCCACGAAGTTGCCGGAGACAACCACCGAACTCGGCGGAAGGTCGGTCACTGCGACCAAACCTGCCAGCTCGACTGCCGGGTCTTTGATGGCCGAAGCCGGCATGAACTCGACGGGCACCTGCTGGAGAGCGATCAGACCGCTCGAGATGACCTGCTGGGCTGGGGTTCCACGGGGGATGGTGTCTTGCACCACCCACACCTCTTCAAGCTGGTACACGTCCGTTGCCTCTGTTTCAAGGTTTCGGACATAGCTCAAGAGGCCCATGCTGGCCACCGCCGCAATGACTACTGCTACAAGAAGGATGATTATCCGTCGTGAGTTCACGACAACGCTCCCGGTCCACTCCGTCGGATGACTCTCATCCGATTCAGTACTGACTCAGGAACTCATGTCGGCCGATTAGGTCATCCCACTTAGGAGTAATTTCGGCTTTCTTGAAAAAATCCAACGCCGACCTCGTTCCGAGGTCGGCGTTGGTCCTAGTTCTTTAGGCTCTTCAGCGAGCTGGTCTGGTCAAACGGCCAGGCAGGAACTCACTCGGGAGCTGGTTCTTCGACGACAGCTGCGGCCTCAGCTTCAGCTACCGGTGTTTCTTCAGCAGCCGGTGTTTCTCCAGCAGCGAGTTCTTCCCCAGCTGGCGCCTCGGCTGACGGGGCCTCGACGGAGGCCGGGTCGGCACCGCCGTCGACCTCTTCGTAGTACTCGGCCCATGCAGCTTCGGTAGCCGGATCGACCTCGGTTGGGCCGATGTAGTTGCCGTCGGAGTCGAAGGCATGCTCGCCGAAGTGCTCCTGGTACTCCTGGGCGACAACGCCACCCTCGGCAGCCTGCTTGATGGAGAGGCTAATACGACGACGTTGGAGGTCGATATCAATGATCTTCACCCACAGCTCCTCGCCAGGGGTGACTACCTGCTCGGGCAGATCGACATGGTGAGCCGACATCTCTGAGATGTGGACGAGCCCTTCGATACCGTCGCCGACCTGCACAAACGAACCGAATGGCACCAGCTTGGTGACTCGGCCGTAGACCAGTTCTCCGACCTTGTGAGTGGAGGCGAACTCCTGCCACGGGTCCTGCTGGGTGGCCTTGAGCGAGAGGCTGATGCGCTCCCGTTCGAGATCGACCTCGAGGACCTGGACCGTGACCTCGTCGCCAACGGTGACAACCGAACCGGGGTGGTCGACGTGCTTCCAGGAGAGCTCCGAGACGTGAATAAGGCCGTCCATGCCGCCGAGATCGACGAAAGCACCGAAGTTGACGACCGAGCTGACGACACCGGACCGAACCTCAGCCCAGGCGAGGTTGGTGAGGAAGTCTTCGCGCTGTTCCTTCTGGGTCTCTTCCAGGAAGGCTCGGCGGCTGAGGACCACGTTGTTGCGGTTCTTGTCGAGCTCGATGATCTTGGCTTCGAGGCTCTGGCCAACGTAGGGCTGGAGATCGCGGACTCGTCGGAGCTCAACCAGTGATGCCGGCAGGAAGCCGCGAAGACCGATGTCGATGATGAGACCGCCCTTGACGACCTCGATGACTGGGCCGGAGACAATGCCATCGCGCTCCTTGACCTCTTCGATCGTGCCCCAGGCCCGCTCGTATTGAGCCCGCTTCTTTGAGAGGATCAGCCGACCCTCTTTGTCCTCTTTCTGAAGGACGAGGGCTTCGATTTCGTCGCCGATGTTGACGATTTCGCCAGGATCCACGTTGTTGCGGATCGACAGTTCACGGGAAGGAATGACGCCTTCGCTCTTGTAGCCGATGTCGAGGAGAACCTCATCCATGTCGACTCGCACCACCGAACCGGTGACCAGTTGGCCATCGTCGACCGACACCATGGAAGCGGCATAGGCCTCGTCGAGCGACCCGACGAGGTCGTTCTCGATGATCTGGCGAGGAACGTACTCTGAGGCCGGCGCAGGCTGGGCCTCTTCAGCGGGAGCAGCATCGGCGGCAGGAGCAGCGGCTGGCTCTTCGGCTGGCATAGATTCGGGATTGGTCTCGGTAGTGGACACGGAGGTTGGGGACACTTTCTCAGTACTCGTTGAGTGGAGACCTGCGGGCTGCGGGAACCACAACGAGGCCAGGACGATCCCGGCAACGGAAGGCTACCAGACCCTCCACCCGGTCACGCCCGCTGGGTCAACGGTTTGGATGCGACCAACAGGAACTCCGGAACGTCGACTGAGGGTGCCTCCGAGCCGTACTTCCCTGGTGTCACGCCGTACACACCGGTTGGTTCGAGACCAACGGCTCGAGCCAGCAGGCGCAGCTCTCGGGGTGTGAAACACGTGGTCCACAACGAGGCATCAACCTCGTCACCCTCGACGTTCTTCAGCGTTGTGGTCTCGTGATTGACCCCGGTGACGGCATCGAAGGTGTCGTGTTCTTCAAGGAAACGAAGCATGAAGTAGGCCGAAAAGGCAGACACAGCAGCCTTGCCGCCCGGCCGGAGACTCCGTGCCACGCCCTCGAGGATGGCCTCGTCGAGCTCCCGATGGGGCAGAACATCGGGCGCCCCGGGACCACCTGACAGGCCAAACGCTCCTTGACAAAGCGAGATCACAACATCGAAGTCGGCGTCGAAGGCCAGACGTCGTGCGTTCTGCACCTCAAACGAGACGTTGGTAATGCCCTCCCGGTGGGCGTTGGCTTGAGCGACAACGACGAAGTCGTGCGAGATATCGACACCAACCACCTCAACACCGCGTTTTCCCAGTTCAAGAGCATGCCGGCCCGGTCCGCAACCAACATCAAGTACCCGGTCACCGGGAGCGATCGGCAGGAGTTCCATCAGGGTGTCGACCTCCTGGCCGGTCCCCATGGTGAAGCTGTACCGGAGATACGCCGGGCCGAGGTGGCGTGCGACCCCCTCGAACCAGTGACCAGCCTCGCCGCTCACGCTTCGATGCTCACTCTTTGGCGTCGGCCCAGGTGGCTCCGAAGCTGAGGTTGACTTCGAGCGGCACGGCAAGATCGAAGGCGCCACTCATCTCCTCGAGGACCATCGTGGTCACCTCGTCCTTTTCGCCGTGTGGCATGTCAAGAATCACTTCGTCGTGGACCTGCAGGGCGATACGGCTGAGACAATCGCTTTCCTCCAACCTGGCATGCAACCTGACCAGGGCCACCTTGAAAATGTCGGCCGCCAATCCCTGGATTCCGGCATTCATGGCCTGCCGTTCCCCCGCTTGGCGCACTCGGGGGTTGTCGCTCATTAGTTCGGGGATGGCTCGTCGACGGCCGAACAATGTCTCGGTGTATCCCCTGTTTCGGGCTTCGGTGACCGTGGCGTCCATGTAGGCCCGCACGCTCGGGAAACCCTCGAAATAGGCGTCAAGAATTTCCGATGCCTCGCTTGTGCGAATGCCGAGCCGTTGGCCGAGGCCATAGGCCTCCATTCCGTAGGCAAGGCCGTACGACACCATTTTGGCCTTGCTGCGCTGCTCGTAGTCGACCTTGTCCGGCTCGATGTCGAAGACCCGGCCGGCCACCGCCGAGTGAATATCGGTGCCGGAGGTGAAGGCCTCGATCAGTCCGGGGTCTTCGGCCAGATGGGCGATACAGCGCAGTTCGATCTGGTTGTAGTCGGCGACCAGGAAGTCACATCCCTCGGCCGGCACAAAGGCTCGTCGGAAGCTGCGGCCCAGCTCGGTCCTGACCGGGATGTTGTGAAGGTTTGGGTTCTCACTCGACAATCGGCCGGTACGAGCAACCGTTTGGTTGAAGGTGGCATGAATGCGATCGTCGTCACTGACCGAGGCCAACAGCGACTCTCCGTAGGTGGACCGGAGCTTTTCCACCTCCCGGTAGCGAAGGAGATGGTCGATGATCGGGTGTTCGCCCGACAGCTTCTCGAGGGTGGCCTGATCGGTCGAGAAGCCGGTCTTGGTCTTCTTGC